>JADYZI010000296.1 GCA_020853255.1 Acidobacteriota bacterium | reverse complement strand
CGATCTGATTGTGTATCTTCAAACGGGCCGCGATCTCGCCGATCAGATCGCGAACTATCGCAAATGTCTCTTCCTCATTACCAAAATGAAACACCAGCCGCAGGGCTTTTATCGCTCTGGCCAGTCCCCGCATAAAGAAGTCGTGATCATCCCGCAGTCCATCGAGCAAGAGCGGAATATCGGTAAGTTCAGCCGACCTTTCGGCTACTTCCCTGACAACCGGGAAAAGCCGCAGGTGCTCGGCCCGAATGTGCATCGCAAGACGCGCCCAAAAGAAATCCAACTCCTCAAAGGTTCGGGCCGCGTCGCCAGCGTCAAGGGCTTCGAGCGTAGCGTGGAGGAGTGTGTCCAATTCAACATGGTCTGAATAAAGAATATCCGGTACCGAAGGCAGCAATTTCATATCAACATTCAATAATAACCGAAAAAAACATTGTCGTGACTTATGTCACTAAATCTTCGCTGAATATTGGCTAACATTGGATCAATAAGCTTAGGAGGCTTTATATTTAATGCAAACATTCGCAACCAAGACGATTCGCGAGATCGCGCTCGAAGTTCCCGCGACGACCCGTGTTTTTGAAGAATTCAAGATCGATTACTGCTGCGGCGGCCGCAAACTTCTGGCCGATGTCTGCCAGGAAGCGGGATTGGACGAGCAGGTACTGGCCGAAAGGATCCAGTCAGTGATCGCAAGCCACGGTGCCGAAACGGGCCTTCCAGAACACCGGTCCACGTCGGAACTGATCGATTATATCATTGCAACACATCACATTTTCACGGTCGACGAGATCGAGCGCCTGAAGCCCTTGATGGAAAAAGTATGCCGCCGGCATGGCGAGCATCATCCGGAATTGTTCAAGCTGCAGGCGATCTTTCATGAACTGGCGGGAAGTTTGATACCGCATATGCGAAAGGAAGAGGGCGTGCTGTTCCCGTTCATTCAGGACCTCGAATCATCGGTCATAAATCAGCGCACCGCTGGGCCTTCACATTTTGGAACGGTCCAAAACCCGATCAGAATGATGATGGCGGACCACGAAGAGGATGGCGAAAGGCTGCGGGTAATGCGCGAGATCGCATCGGACTACACGCTGCCGGAAGGTGCCTGCCCGAGCTATACCGCGCTGTTCGCGGGCCTGCAAGATCTGGAAAAGGATCTGCACAAGCATATTCACCTCGAGAACAACGTCCTGTTCCCGGCGGCGGTGGATCTGGAACAACGATGTCTGGCGGCTGTCTAACGACTGGTGAATATCAGGTCCGGCGACCGAGATGACCGGATTTCTCTCGCTGCTGCTTATTCCTCTTCCTAGATGTTTCACTCTTGTGAAACCGTTGAAGGAAGAGGAATAACAGCACCTGAGATGTATCGATGGTGTAGGCATCCGAGGTTCATTTTGTAGTGTCTGACCCGTCCAAGCTGTGAAACGCAAGATCATAAACTTTGATCAGGACGACGTGGGCGATTGGCGTGCGGAACTTGAGTGTGGACATTATCAACATGTTCGTCACAAGCCGCCGCTGATCACGCGTGACTGGGTGCTTTCAGAGGAAGGCCGCCGCGAAAAACTGGGTGCCGAGCTTGAATGCAAGAAGTGCGAGCCGACCTTTTTTAGTTTCGATAGTGCGGGCCACGGGAGCATCTAATGTCGAACGCCAGTATGCAAGGTGACGGTGAGACGCAGACGCCTGCCGCGGCGACCGTAGTTCATGATCCTTTCGGGCGATTTGAGGTTTGGCTTGCTGAAGCCATCAAAGCGGGCGTTTCTGAACCAAATTCAATGGTCCTTGCAACGGCCGCGGCGGGCGGGATGCCTTCGGCACGGATCGTTTTGCTTGGAAGCTTTGATTCGAACGGTTTTATCTTTTTTGCGGACCACAACTCGCGGAAAGGACGGGAGTTGTCTGAGAATCCGCATGCGGCCCTGCTTTTTTATTGGTCCAAGTTGGAAAGGCAGGTCCGTGTCGAAGGAGAGGTTGAGCGGGTGCCGACCGATACATTGGCCGAGCTGATCAGTCCAAAGAATGGAAGCCGGACATTGCGGTCAGAGCAAGTCAGGACGGCCCACGGCCTTCTGACACAAAAATTTACGGAACGGGCAAAACGCTGGCAAGCCATCCGTGCGGGCCAACCGGGTATGTGGGGAGCTTATATCCTGCGTCCCAATGCATTCGAATTTTGGCAGGGACGCGAAGGCTGGCCTCCAGTCCGGCTCTTTTATTCAAGGGCCGGGAAGACTTGGCGGCTCAACGGGAGAGCAGGTCCCAGCAACGACATATAGATCCGATCTCGACCGATGAACCGATCGTGGAGGTTCAGTGCAATGACGGTCATTAAAACAAAAACCCTCCGTGAGATCACACTGGAGAACCCACAGGCTACGCGCGCCCTTGAACGGCTGAACATCGACTATTGGTGCCGAGGCCATCTATCCCTGGCGGATGCCTGCCAAGCCGCCGGTGTCGATCTGCAGGCGGCGGCCCTCGAACTTGAACGATTGGCGGACGCTGATGGCGATGTTCTCCAGCAAAAGTCGGCATCGGATCTGATAGATCACATCGTCAAGAAACATCATGTGTTTGCGCGAAACGAAGCTTTTCGGTTGGCGGTGCTGATGGAAGCCGTCTGCAGTGAGGATGGCCAGCAGAACCCGGAACTTCGCGATCTGCAACTTAGGTTTTTGACGCTTTGCAACGATCTTTTTTCGCATTTAAAGAAAGAGGAAACAGGCCTTTTCCCGTTTATCAGATCGTTGGACGAAGCACTGGCGCGGGGCCTGCCTTTGGAAGCGCCTGCTTTCATGTCGGTCAGAAACCCAGAGCGGATGCTTGAGTGGGAGCACGACGAAACCAACAATATTCTCAATAAAATGCGGATCATTACGGCCGAGTACACCCTGCCTGACGGCGCTGGGCAAGGCATTCGCGAGCTTTATTCGGGCCTCGAAGCGTTGGAGAAAGATCTGCGGCAGCATATTCACCTTGAGAACAATGTGCTGTTTCCGCTCGCTGCGGAGATCGAAGAGCAGGCCCGTGCCGTCGGGCTGCTTTCTTAGCGGCTGTGCTAGTAATTTGCGAGCAGGTTCTTGCCCATCTCTTCTTCTTCTTTCGTGAACTTTGTGTCCGCTCTTTGCGGCCTTTGTGTTGAGGGTTTTTCTTAAGGCAAAGATCACCAAGTTGAAGACACAAAGGGCACAAAAGTACTTACAATTCAATTGTTACGATTCACAAGTTGTCCTATTGCATCAAATTCCGCACTACGATCCTGAAACCAAGATCGTGATGAAATACCTCAGGCTGAAACGTGTCGCGGTACGGGATATACATTAGTGCGGCGCTTGCGCTGTACCATGAACCTCCGCGGACCACGCGCACCCCGTCCGTGTCCTCACGGTTACGGCCGTCATCCGCTTGATAGGGCTTTTCACGGTTGAACGGCTTATAGAGCCCTTGCGTCCACTCGACAACATTTCCCCCCAAATGGTAAACACCGTACCGGTTCGGACGAAATGCCGTGTTGCTTGCCCCGACAACCGTGATCTCAGCAAGCGGATTTTTCTTCCAGTTATAGAATGGCGTTTCCGCATCGCTTAATTTTTCGGCCAGCGCGTAGTCGAAGTTATCCGGGCCGCGGGCGGCTTTTTCCCATTCGGCTTCCGTGGGTAAGGAATAGAGCCAGCGGCCATCGCCCAGCTTTCTTGTCAGCCACCGGCAGTATGCCGCGGCCTCAAACCAGGTGACTTGGGTTACCGGCAGTTCGCCTTGTCCAAATCGTTTGAACTCAACGTCCGCTGCGGATAATTTTGCCGATGCATTACATTCCGAGCGGGACTTCCAAACTTTGCCTGCGTCGGTCCAATTCTGATCGTCACCGTAGCCGTCCGGGGCGGCAAGGAAATTCTGAAATTCCGCATTCGTTACCTCATACTGAGCAATAAAAAAACCTTGTGTCCAGACAAGATGAGGTTCACGCGGGTTCAACCGGTCACCGAAAAGGAAATGGCCGCTTGGAATGAAAACGAATTGTGACCCGGAAGTGGGCGGCGAGGCGTCCGGGATCGGGCGTATTGTGACCGCAAAGGTGTCGTCTGCTTCTGTCCCGGCCCGATATCCCTGGATCGTGATCGGATAAAAAACGGTGGTATTGGCATGGCGCGTTTCGAGAAAATAATTGCCCTTTGCCAGCCAGATCGGTTGACCGCTAAATTCATGGACAGGCCCTGCGTCCGTTAGGTGAGCGCCCGCACGAAACAGTTTCATCTCGGCCCCGGCCAGGTCGGTCACGATCAATTGCGTTTCATCACGATCGTAGTGCTCCTGTTCGGCGAGCTCAGCGTCAAAATATTGATAAGCAAGTATGCTCGCAGCGACAATAGCGGCCGCAAGGGCCAGCAGGGAAGCTAATACTATGATCTTTCTCCGTGACACAGCTGATGTTCGCTCTCCACGAGAAAGACAGGACCCCTGAAAATGCTAGATATCCTGCTTCCTTAACAGCCTGAATGAGATCAACGTTGGTGTGGCGGCCCAAAATATAAGACTGAAGATCAATGCCGCAATGGCCCGCCATTCACCACCCAAGAACTTTAGAAGTGCGGCTCCTGCGGCGCCGAATACCTCTTCGCCCTTCAATGAAAGAAGCCCGGCAACGCGGACAATGTCCACAGGATTTCCAAAAAGTGAGGCGAATATAAAGTAATTAGCGGTTCGTTCTTTGAACAGAAGCGATCCGCCGAGAACAAGCAGATCGTAGAAAATAACAAAAAAGAACCAGACCAAAAGCGCGGCGCCATAGGCGCTCGTTCGCCGCTTGCAGCCAATGGCGACGAGCATTGAGAGCGACAAAAAGATGAGGGACAGAAAAAGTGAAAGCCCAACAAATATTGGATAGCCGGTAAAATCGTTTGCATCCGTCTGCGTCGCGATAACAAGGCCGCCGAGCCCGAAACCGACAAACGTTGCGGTCACGAGAGCAGCAAAAAGTCCGAGTAGCTTTCCAAGTAGGACCTCGCTTCGCAGCACCGGTTGAGCGAAGAGCATGTCGTCGCCGCCTTCGCTGCTCATAAAGCTCTGCGTTCCCATCATAAGGGCGACAAGCGGGATGAGGTAGAGGACTAGGCTGAGCAGGGAAGCCGTCGTTCGATTGAAGCCTTGAAAACCGATCTCGGCCGCTGTCACGCTCCCAAAATATGAGATCGTCAACACGAGCGAACCAAAAACGAACGCGAAGATGACCGTCCATTTATTGCGAATTGCAACGGTGAGTTCCTGGCGGGCGATGGTAAGTATTGAGCTGATCTCCATAATCATTTCGTTTGGGGCTAGGGCCGCTTCAGGTCGGCAAATTTTTGGACCTCGCTTCCTGCCTTCGACCTGTCGCCGAACGCGAGGATACCGCCGCCCATCGGCGTCTTGACCGTATCCGATCTTGAGAAAAATGCGTCTTCGGCCTTTAGCCATTGCCGCGTTTCGTAATCTGTAACAAATATCGCGGCCGCCTTTAGCTTGTCGCCCTGGGCTTGCCGATAACGAAGCAGACACGCAACGTCATCGAACTTTAAGACCGCATCGTCCTCCGTTATGATCTCGGCCGCAAATTGCTTTTCGCTGATCGCCATTTTGCACGAGGAGCACATGTCGCCGTCCTCGATCGGTACAGGCTTGATCTCACCCGCCGAGCAGGCCGCCATCAGAACAAGTACAAGCCACAACAGCCTAGTTGGCTTTTGCATAATCCAGGTAAACTTCTTCAATTGTCTCATTTCGATCCTTTGTTCGTTGGCGAATGGCCTCGACTGATTCGAGCGCTACCAGCTTTCCATCGACCAATACCGCAACGCGGTCTGCCAATGCCTCGACATCGGCAAGCATATGCGAGGTAAAGACGATGGTCTTGCCCTTCGCTTTCAATCCCTTAAGAAATTGACGGAACGCGATAGCTCCCGCCGGGTCAAGACTGACCGTCGGCTCGTCAAGGAGCAGTATGGGCGCGTCCGCCAAAGACGCCACGGCCAGGCCGAGTTTTTGCTTCATTCCACCCGATAATTCAGCAACCCGTTTTTCACAAAAGCCGTTGAAATCAAACTCGGAGCCGTGCAGGACCTTATCGATCCTGGTGCTCGGAAGCTTTCGCAGGCGGCAGTAAAATTCCAGCACCTCGCGGGCCGTCAGGCAATCATGAAAGCCGACACGCTGCGGCAGATAGCTAAGCAGCCGGCGCGATTCGCGCGGCTTCCGTTGAGTGTCAAGGCCGCTGACCCGGATCTCGCCGCCTGTCGGTGTGGCCAACCCGGCAAGGCATTTCAAGATAGTCGATTTACCGCTCCCGTTCGGCCCCAAAAGCGCGAAGGATTCGCCTTCGCGAATATCGAATGAGACGCCGTTGACGGCAACGAAGTCTCCGAATCGTTTTATTAAATTTCGA
The DNA here is from genome assembly GCA_020853255.1 of Acidobacteriota bacterium. The sequence continues at coordinate 91 of JADYZI010000296.1, read as the reverse complement.
ACCTCTATCATCGTTTCAATCCTCGTTTGAAACTAAGTGCCGCAAATCCCAGCATCACGGCCGAGACCGCAAGCAGCATCCATTTTGCCTT
>JADYZI010000295.1 GCA_020853255.1 Acidobacteriota bacterium | reverse complement strand
TGCCTCTCAAGGTCGATGATCCTTCGCAGTCGCTGATCACGATGGTCAAGCGCGGCAAGGAGGTTGCGGGAGGATCAGGAGGCGATCTTTTCGCGAATGCCGCGGGTGTCCTTGGCCCGGTAACAGCGGCCGATGCCGATAACGGGATCAAGCGTTCGGAACGTTTTGCGAATAAGACCGGTATCCGCATCAGCCTTGCGGACAGCAAGGCGAAATTGCCTGGTTGTGCAAGCGGCTCGGGTACGGCGGCCGTAACTACGCCTTGCGGCGTAAGGCTCGATGGAGAAAAGACAGGGTTGGTACCCGGCCCGACTCCCGTTCCAGCGACAACACCGGACCAAGCCCGCGGCTATCAGCCACGCGCGATGACCGATGGATATATCGCCACCCGTGTTAACGGCGAACGCCTCTATACCGGCGGTGGCCGCGAAGTTTGGATCAAGGTCGAAACCGTTGCTACCGATGATACGACCGGCAACCTCGTCACGAGGGACATCACCGAAGATATCCTAAGCCTGGGCCTGACGGAACAGCTTACAAACTACGACATCACCTATCGGACCGAAGACGGCGGTGACTATCGCGAACTTCCTCCGTCGAGCAGTCTCACGGCGACCACGGCGCAAACCGCCTCCACAGGCACTGACAGCCGGGCGATCATCAAGATTCAACGTTTCGGTATTCCGGGGCCTGCGATCCAGGGCGGCAGCAATGTCCTGAATTCGTATGGTTCGGGCAGTAGTGCCTATAACACGGTGGTCCGGTACAGCGGTGCTGATGCAACGAAGATACAGAACGGCTGCAGCACAGGATGTACGGGCGTGAACACCGATCCAAACAGTTCGCTCGAACGAATGGGCCACCTCAAACTCGCTACCATCGGCGGTACTTCGACTTACGCTGTCGTTCCTTTCCCGATCGAGATGTTCGATTCGCGTGAAGGATTGTATTATGACCTTCGCAGTACGTCGTGGTATCCGACGGCCCAATTCGGTACGCTGAACAGCGCATCGCAAAAGTTGTCTGTGAACGGAGCGATGAGCATGATCGACATCGATGTGGCAAATCTTCGCCGGTTCCTTCGCGGTGATTTTAACGGACTGTTCCCGACAAATACGCCGTTTGCTGTGGCAAAGGGCGGCAGCCTAAGAGCTTCGTGGGACCCGAGCGCAACGCAGGACATTCCGTCACGCGAGGGTTGGGTCCTGTATATGTCCGACCGCCGGGGCGACGAGGATTTTGACGGCCAGTTCGACATGGAAGACATCTACGGCGGGTCTCCCGGCAACGATGGCGTGCTGCAGCTTGGCGAGGATGTCAATTTCGACACCGTGCTTAATGTTCGCACCGGATTCAACGGCGGGAATGAGGCCGAACGATATCGGGACAACACGATCTACCCGGATGCGGCCGCTGTAAACGATCATAAATATTATCGTCGCGGCGTTCGCCTTATCAACGGAACGGTCATACCGGGGATTTACGATTCGGCGACCCCGGCAAACACACGTGGGTTCAGCTTTGCGTCGGAGAATGGCGTTTACGTTCAGGGGAACTACAATACTACTGGTGTTGGGACAGTTCCTTCGACCGGCAATACCCCATTCAACCAGTATCTGCCATTTAACACGGCGACCCACATTCCGGCGTCCGTCGTGGCCGATGCTGTGACGATCCTGTCAAACGCATGGCAGGATGGGAACAGCTTCCGGTGGCCTTACGATCAAAGCGGACGGCTGGCCGACACGACCCAAATGCGTTTTGCTATGATCTCAGGCGACACGATCGCAAGCAGTGAGAACACGCCGAATCAGGGCGGCATGTCACCACGCTTGAACGGCGGTGTACATAACTTCAAGCGGTTCCTTGAGCGATGGAACGGCGAACGCCTGGACTATGCGGGTTCGCTTATCAATCTGTTCAATTCGCAGAATAACAACGGATCGTTCAAATGCTGCAATACGGTTTACAACCCTCCGACGCGTAACTGGGTATTTGACAGCACATTCCTGGATCCGAGCCGTATTCCGCCGGGAACGCCGTTCTTCCAGTATGTGCAGACCACCGGATTTGAACGGTCGGTCGAATAGTACGACGGGTTCGCAGCCCTGTTCGCGCAGAGCTGCGGGCCGCTTTTATCACTCTCGTCCATCGTCCATTCTCCACGGGCGATATTTATGCCCGCCGGCTCGCGAGTCCTTCGAGCCAGGCGGGCCTTTTCGCGCGGTGTGTTTTTTGAACTTTCGAAATATAATGGTCGTTAGTTATGTACAACGGGCATCTGATTGGTGTAAACAGGTGGGCAGCCTGTTCCAGGTGAATGAAGGAACTTTCGCTCGACAACTGCAGGCTCGACAAGCGGTACGATATCTTCTCGACGCTTGGCCGCGGAAGCTATGCCGAGATCTTCGCCGCGCGCGATACGCTTGCCTCGCCGCAGTCGCCGCACCGGCAGGTCGCGATCAAGGCTTTGAATGTTTTTCTTCAGGATGACCTCGACGCCGATCTTGAGCGGACGCTTGTTGAGAATTTTCAGAATGAAGCCGTCGCGCTCGATCGCGTTCGCCATCCGAACATAATCAGTCGGCTCGGCCACGGAACGGCCCGTGATGCGCGGGGAACGCTTTTTCATTATCTCGTACTCGAATATCTTGAGGGCGGTGATCTGCAGAAGCTTTGCCGGAATGAACCGCTCGGGCTGAAAAAAGGATTGAAGTATATCGAGCAGGTCTGCGCCGGGCTTAGGCATGCGCACAACAGCGGTGTCATCCACCGCGACATAAAACCACAGAACCTGCTGTTGACGGGTGATCAGGAGACGGTCAAGATCGCGGATTTTGGCGTGGCCCGTATTCACGCCTCGAACGCCCCGATAACGCGTGTCGGGACCAATATCTACGCCGCCCCGGAACACAGTCCGTTAAATGCCAACGGCGATGTGATGGTCGTGCAGGAATTGACCCCCGCGGCAGACATCTATTCGCTGGCAAAAACGGTTTACGCACTATTGACGCATGAATCGCCCCGCTTTTATGCGAACCAGCCGATAACCGATCTTCCGCTGGCAATTCGCGGCGAGGACTGGGCGGGCCAATTGAAACCTGTACTTGAGAAGGCCACCCGGCGTGAACCCGGAGAACGGTATCAATCAGTAGATGAGTTTTGGCGTGATCTTGAAAATGTGCGGCGGTTCTCAGAAGATTTTGAAACAGCCACGCATATTCGCCCAAAGGTCCACGCGGTTCCGCAGCCCCATGTCGCGAGGGGCTATTCGCCGATAGCACCGCAGCAGCCGAGGTTCGATACTTCGCGCGAATTGAAGCTGCGGCATCAGTTCGGGCCGGCTGTCGCGGCACCGGCGATAGATGTAGCTAATGCGGCGAAGCCCCGGTATCCCGCTCTCGTTGTTCCTTCGGAGTCACCCGCTCCGGCGGCGCCTACGGAAAACGGCGGCGTTCCGCTCAAGATCGAGATACCGAATGCGGCGGCTCCGGAGATACAGGCCCGGCCGAAAAAACAGAGAAAGGCACTTCGCCGGTTTGCTGCCTTTTTGATCTTTATCGCAATGTTTGCGGGCGGCCTTTTCGTGACAACGTCGCTGCTGCGCAATGCCGGGCTGCTTCCGAATATTGCGGGTTTACTTAGCCATCAAACCGGCACGGCGAACACTGATATCAATCTTCGCCCTGACCCAAGCACGAACAATGATCCGATCGGCGTTGTTACCAGGAACTCGCGCCTTAGAATTGTAAAAACGCAGAATAACTGGTATCAAGTTGATGTGCTCGAACAGGGAAGACAGCGTGATGAGCAGCTCCCAACAAACCGCGGCTGGCTGAACGGGCGGTATGTAGATCTCGACCAATGAATAAGGTTCACCACAGAGACGCAGAGGCACAGAGACAAGAGAATGAAACCGGATTTCTTCTGTGTCTCCGTGTCTCTGTGGTAAAAGGATAATAAATTGAGCGTACTAGATAAGGTTAGAAAATGGATCGACGGCGAATCGGCCGAGGGCGTTCTTGAGGACGCAGCCCGTGATGCGCAGGTAAAGCCGCGCAGCAAGGCCGAGGAATTTATTGTCAAGATCGCGCGGGCCGTAGAGGCGGTCATGCAGGCCGAACTCGTGCCGCTGCCGCAGGGAACTACGATCATTCCAAGCGAATACACGATCTTCTTAAGCAATGAAGACGACAAGGAATGGCAGGGCGTAAAGCGTCGCGGACTGGAGCAGGGCCTGTATCACATTCTTGCCGAACGGGCCAGGGAGATCGCGGGAAAGAAGAAGCTGGAAACAAAAGCGTTCGTTATCGAGCTCCGCGTGGATGCCACGCTTGAGAAAGGTGATCTTCGCGTTCAGCACAGTTGGGAAGATTCATCCAGCAATAAGACCGGTGTACTTGCACGTCCAAAAGCCGCGCAGCCATTGCCCACGCCGTCGGCCCAGTCGCCCAGGCCGCGGCCTTCCCATACGGCCGCCTTGACCAGCCCGAACCTTAAGACGGGCAGGCTGCCGTCGCCGGACTATGTGCCGCCGCCGGTTAGCATCCCGCCTACGCAATTTACTCCGGCCGTTGGCCACGGTGTTCCCCCCACCGATCCGTCGGCTGCGGAAATCGAAGAGATGACAAATGTCCGCCGCCGCGTGACGGAACTCTACCGGCTCGAGATATGGCTGAACGGCGTCAGGCAGAATGTTGTCCCGATCTATCAGAACGAGATCATTGTCGGGCGCGGATCAAAATCAAGGCCGGTCGATATCACCCTCGCTGGCGACGCCGAGATCAGCCGCCGCCATCTGAGCATAATCACTGACGGAATG
>JADYZI010000294.1 GCA_020853255.1 Acidobacteriota bacterium | reverse complement strand
GTCACGAAGCCGCGACGTTCGATATACGCGACGCCGTTCGAGTAAAGCACGACTCGTTTTATTGGGAGGATCGATGGCGATGAACTCGATCCTGCAGGGCTCGAAGCAGGCTGCTGCCCAAAGACGAGTGCAGAGTTGGAAAAGAGCGCAGTTATAGCGAGCAAAATTGATAGGTATCTCATAGAGTTGTCGGGAAATCTCCAAACCGAAGGGCTAAATATCGAATCGTTCTAAAAGATGCACCGAGAGGGAAGTTTGGTTGCTTGAGGCAGAGTTGTAGAGTTGTCGCCGATGGTCGGGCAAACCCGACCGCACTGCAAAAGGCAAGCCCAAATGAAAGCGGAATGCAAGAACCCTGTCGCTATCGCTCCCGGTTCCGACCTCTCAACCCTTGGACTTATGACCTAGTCCTTTTCACTCTTGACTTATTTCGGAACTGGCCGGGCGGCTAAGCCAGGCGGTTTTGACCGCTAGCTTCGCGTCGGACCCCTACTTCGTTAGCACAACCGGTTCGTCTTTCGCACGTTGGATGGCATTGAAAAGTGTCCTTAGGGAATCGTATGCGGATACTGGATAGAGCACTTGTCGATCGCGACCGCGCGTAAAAACACGCTCGACTTTTACGGTGTCATCAACCGAGCCATAAGCAATGCTGAGGGCTGCGACATCGTTGCTCCCGTCAACCAGTCTTGACTTTGGAAGTATCTCAATCCCGAATCCGGTCGGCACTTCGATGGCGATCTTTTCTACGACCTGAAAGGGATAATCGAAGTAGATCGGATTCTCGCGCCTCGTGTCTGCGAAAGTTAAAGAGTGATAATCAAATGGGTTGGTCTTTATGAAACCACGTCGTCCGGTCAATACGAGCCATCTCGGCACGATGAACTTAAATGAAAATCGAAATGGAGACTCCGCTGACAATTCATCTTCAACGGCAATCTCGGAAATCACGGCTTGAGGAAATTTTGTTTTGAGCCGTGACGTTAATTCAGCAATCTTCGCTTCTTTCGAGAGTGAGTAAAACTCTGACTTCAGTGTCCAGGCATTACTGCCGCTAATTACAAAAGTTGCCTTACCGGTTAGGTCGCCGCCCTCTGAAACCTTGGCGTCGATCGTTTTTTCCGTCCGGTTGTATTCCGGCGAAGATACTGGGATCTGGATCCAGGTTACGTCTCGGCGGCCAGGCAAAAGAGCGTCTTCACCCTCGGCCATCCAGTAAATGCGACCTTCAGGCAGATATTTCTGCCCGGGGTTAGAGAGATACCAACCCCTCTGAAGTTTTACGGCAATCCCGTTATATCCGATCATCGACCGATCAGGTAAGTCTTTCGAGAAGAAAAAACGTCGCTTATCTCCACCTAACAACGGGCGAACTTCATAGCCGAGTGAATTCGCCATCGACGCAAACAGTATGTCAATCGCTTGAGCACTTCCGATTCCGTCATGGAGAATGTTGTTTGGGTCATCGATGTCCCTTGAATAACGAGCTTTTTCCTTGTCGCCAAGGTCGATTTGAAAGTCCGTGTTTCTGATCTCACTTCGGCAGAAGTGGAACAGGGCAGTCATCTTTTCCCTTTCGTCGGAAATATTTTGTGTCAACTCTAACGCCTTTTCTTTCAGCGCCCCGCCGTTATGCACCTTTTGTCGAAACCATACATCCCAGGCTTTGGCGACCGCCTTCCAGTATTTTTCATGGTCGGGAGAATCACTCGATCGATAAATACGCAGCCAGGGAACGATGTTCAGATGCGGCGGCGAATGCGGCTCTTTCGAAAGTCCCTTGACATTTCGCGAACGCAAGACCACATAGCCATCGACGCGTGATTCTTCAACCACGTCATCTCCAAATCGAAGTACTCGCAAGCCCACATTACTATAGGTTGACGAGATCAAGTAAGAGATCTCGCGCGCCGGCATCCAGGAACGCATATCAAGCTCCTGCTCGCTAATGTCCCCCGTCCAGTTGAGACGATAACGGTAATCGACAATGTCGCCGGGGCGAAGGTTAGGGAGGACGATCGTGGACCGATTTATTTTGAAATCACCCCGTTTGAGAATCTCATTTTTCCACGCATCGGCCTTCGAATACTCGCGAACTTTTCCGTCGCTTCCGACTATGCGCGCAGAGAAGTATTTGAGCCTGTCCGATTCCTGATATTCAACCTCAACGGTCTGAAAGAGCTTACAGCCCGGTTCGTCGAATATTTTTACACGACCATAGAAGTCGAGGTATGATTCGTTGTTGAGGCGTTCGATCTTGGTTTCGAGAAAGATCGCCTCAAGGCTCGATCCTGGCTCAATCGTTTGCGCTTCGGAAAAAAGCGACGCCGGAATCGGGCGCCATTCATCCACGTTTGCGAGCGAATGGCCGAAGACGCAAAACACCGTTAGGACAACCGTGAGGGTTGTCGTAACGGTCGATCTTAGATGCTGTTTATCGGGAGGTGTGAGCGCGAACATAATTACCCGCCTGAAGCGGCAAGCGGCGTCGAAGCCTAGTCAGAACCGCATCTCGTCATCGGGCGGGCGGCCGCACTGCCAAAGTGTAAGCCCAAATGAAAGCGGAATGCAAGAACCCTGTCGCTATTGCTCCTGGTTCCGACCTCGCTCAAGCTTGGACTTATGACCTAGTCCTTTTGACTTTTGACTTATTTCGGAACTGGCCGGGCGGCGCACGCAGACGGTTCTGACTTGTGCGGACGAGGGCGTCCGCGTTCCGGCGCAGGCGGTTCTGACCACTGACCGCTGACCGCTGGTCACGGCACCTTGTTATCCGGCGGCTGCGACGACCTTTTCTGCGGCGTCGTTCATTCCTTCGGCAGGGATGATGCCGATGCCGGATTCTCGCAGTACACGGCGGCCTTCTTCGACGTTCGTGCCTTCGAGACGTGCGACGATCGGGATCGAAACGCCAAGGTTCTTTGCGGCTGCGACGACACCGTTCGCGACCATGTCGCATCGGACGATCCCGCCGAAGATGTTGATGAGAACGGCTTTGACGTTCTGATCGGCAAGCAGGATCTTGAAGGCCTGCTCAACGCGTTCTTGTGATGCGCCGCCGCCGACATCGAGGAAGTTCGCGGGTTCGCCGCCTGCGAGTTTGATGAGGTCCATCGTCGCCATCGCAAGGCCCGCACCGTTGACCATACAGCCGATGTTGCCGTCGAGCTTGATGTAGTTTAGGTCGAATTTCGACGCTTCGATCTCGAGCGGTTCTTCTTCGTTGAGGTCGCGAAGATCGGCAAAATCCTTGTGCCGGAACATCGCGTTGTCATCGAAATTAAGCTTTGCGTCGAGTGCGATCAGGCGCCCGTCCTTTGTGAGAAGGAACGGATTGATCTCGACAAGCGAGGCGTCGGTGCTCTCGTAAGCTTTGTAGAGCGAGAGCATAAATTTGACGGCCTGATTGACGAGTTCGCTAGGGATACCGAGGCCGAAAGCGAGCTTTCTCGCCTGGAATCCTTGAAGGCCGACGGCCGGGTCGATCGTCTCTTTGAGGATGAGTTCCGGCGTTTCTTCGG
>JADYZI010000293.1 GCA_020853255.1 Acidobacteriota bacterium | reverse complement strand
TTTTCCATTTCACGACCTCCAAACGAATGTTTTGTACGGAAATATACCCTATTTGTTGTAAAAATGCGACTTTGTGACTTTCAGTACCTCGCACGCGCCAAAAGCGTGATACATTCTTCGCCCAACCGACGCGTTAGTAGGTGAAGTAAATGCAGTTCGACGGTTCGATCTTGTTAGGGAAGGACTGCGAACATTTTTGACGGCACCGGGCGCAGCTTACAATTCATTCCATGCAGCACCGCTTTCTTTCTGCAGTAACTTTCTTTCAGACAATATCCCGCAAACGTCCGGTGCCGAATATCTCAAAGTCGGCCGCGCTCGAATTCTCATCCGTAATGCCATATAATTGCACTACTTATGGCCGTTTCAATTTCTGACATTGAGGGAGCCCGACGTCTGATCCGAGGCTCAGTTAACGCAACTCCTATCCTGCCTGATCGAATGTTGTCCACCCAGATCGGGGCGACCGCCGACCTGAAGGCCGAATGCCTTCAGCGCGGCGGTTCGTTCAAGATACGCGGTGCGCTAAACAAGATATCGAGCCTGACCGCGGAAGAACGTGAACGCGGCGTCATCGCCGCTTCTGCTGGCAATCACGCCCAGGGCGTTGCCCTTGCCGCCAGTTTGAACGGCATAAAGTCAACGATCGTGCTGCCGGAGTTTGCTCCGCTTACCAAGATAATTGCCACCAAGAACTTTGGCGGCGAAGTTATCTTAAAAGGCACGACGTTTGACGAAGCTGTTGCCTATTCCCGCGAACTTCAGGCCGAAAGCGGGCTAACCTATGTTCACGCGTTCGATGACGAAAGGATCATTGCCGGCCAAGGCACAATTGGCCTTGAAATAGCCGAAGACCGGCCTGAAACAACGGTGATCGTTGTACCGATCGGCGGCGGCGGCATAATCTCAGGCATCGCGATCGCGGCAAAGGCGACGTTGAAAAATGTTCGCATCATCGGCGTTCAGGCCGAGAACGTGTCGGCGGTAAAACTTTCACTTGCGGAGGGGCATCCGGTCGAGTTCACCGATCATCGGCCGACAATTGCGGACGGGATCGCCGTCAAACGTCCGGGCGAACTCACGCTTCCGATAATTCGCGAACTCGTGGACGAAGTGGTTGAAGTAAGTGAAGAAGAGATCGCCCGCGGCATTTTTCACTGCGTCCAGAATGCGAGACTGGTCGTCGAAGGTGCGGGTGCCGCGGGTGTGGCGGCCCTGTTGTCGGGAAAGATCAAGGTAAAGCCTTCCGATTCTGTTTGTGCCGTCCTGTGCGGCGGCAACATCGACGCAAACCTGCTTGCGCGCATTCTTGAACAGGTGATGGTACGCGACGGCCGCTATATCATAATGAAAGTGCTTGTGCTCGATCGACCAGGCATGCTTGCGGGCGTTTTGGACCGCGTCGCCGAAACCGGAGCGAACGTAATAGAGGTTTACCACCAGCGTGCTATCTGGCTCGCTCCGTTGGGCCGCGTGGGAATTGAAATGATCCTCGAAGTACGCGATAAGGAACATGCCCGGAGCGTGCAAAGCCATCTCGAGGGGGCCGGTTATCACGTTGAAGCTGAAGGTCAGCGCGACTGGGATGAATAGGTTCGTTTACGGGTTGTAGCGGACAACCGCGAATTGCCCGGAAGGCGTCTGGACGCTGCCCGCGACCACGGCCTTGCCATCGGGTTGGAGGGAGATCGTTTGAGAGGCGAAAAAGCCCGGAACAGAAAGAAAGTTTCGGCCAAACCCATCGCCGCCATCAGACCTTGCCGCCATTCAAGAGGATCAATTGCTCAAGCACAGTGCGCTGCTGGGCGGTCATATCGTTGAACTGGACGCCGAACCCGATCCCCGGATGAACGTAAACAATAGTTCCCGGAATCTCCTCGCTTCGGTCGTGAGGCAAAATGAACCGTAATTTCACGATCTCATTGGGCTGCAGCGCGCTAATACAGTCGACATAGCAGCCGCCGGTGCTTAGATCGCTCACGCGCACCTCCCGTCGTCCGGACGAACTGTCCAGAACGACGGATTGGGCAATTGAAACTCGTTCGTTTTCTCTTTCCTTCATCAGTTTCACCGTGCGGCGGGACGCGGTTCAATAAACTACTAACGCTGGCGAATTTTCAGGCCTATTTGCGTTCCAAACCTTCGGTATAGATCTCGCGGTAGGCCCGGTAATTGTTCATTACCTTGAAAACATAATTCTTCGTCTCCGCAAACCCGACCTCCGAAGCAAAAACTCCAGGGTCTTTCGGCTTGCTCCGCTGGAGCCAGCGGGCCGCGTTGTCTTCGCCGGCGTTGTAGCTGGCAGCGATCGCTTCATAGAGGCCGCCGAATTCGTCCTTCAATGCTGCAACGTAAGCTGACCCGACCGCGATGTTGACCGACGGCCGATAAAGATCGTCAGGCTGCAAATTCGCGTAGCCCGCCTTTTTGTTGTATTTCAGCGCCGTGTCAAAGACGAGCTGCAATAGCCCGCGAGCTCCGGCCGGAGATTTGGCGCTTGGCCTAAAGCTGCTCTCCTGCTTCATTATCGCAAGCAGGAAACGCGGGTCGATCTTATATTTTTTTGCCTCGCGGACCAGATCGTCACGAAACGGGACAGGGAAATCCGCCGCACGTCTTGACGAAACACTAGCGGTCGGCTGCACGGTTTCCGAGTGTTGCTTGTCGCTCCACAACCCGCCAAAGTAGGACGGATCACTGATCGATGCGTACACAGCCGCGGCCTCATTCTTTCTTCCCGCCCGCTCCATTGCCAGCGCCTTTAAGTATTTGACCTCGTCAACACTTGTCATTGAACCGCGCAAGGAGCCTGAGCTGAGCAGGGCATCGGCAGCTGATATCGCTTCCGGCCAGGCTTGGCGAAAGATCTCCATCCTCAGCCGCGCATGCAGTGCGTTGGCCTCCGCGGGACTTCCGGCAAAGCGGGCCGTGGTCCGGTCCACCCACTTCTCTGCGTCGTCATATCTGCCCGCCTCACGATACGCATCAATAATATTCAAATGCGCTGATTCGATGCGTTCGCCGTCCGGGAACATCGTCACATACTGCTCGTACGTCTTTGCCGCTTCAAGGTTCTTTCCCATGCGGACATAGGATGCTCCCTTGAACGAAAGGCCCTCGCGGCCCTCTTTTGTGGAAAGATGATCCTTTGTCAGTTTATCGAACCAGTGTACCGCGTCGGCGTATTTGCGCTCCCACATGAACGACCGAGCCGTGCCGAGGAGCGCCTTTGGAATACCGGAGTCCGTAGGGTAATTATCGAAAACTTTTTGCCAATGCTCGCGGGCCTGCGGGAACAGGCGGTTTGCTGAATAGGTCTCAGCACGCGAAAGATGCTCGGCCGCAGACA
>JADYZI010000292.1 GCA_020853255.1 Acidobacteriota bacterium | reverse complement strand
CGTGTAATATTCCTCACTGCCGAATTTGATAGAAACCTCCTTAAGCTTTGCCGCGGCGGCATATTCCGCATCGACCCAGACGCCGTTCTGGTTGAAGAAATTCTTGTTCGCGACAAACTGATTAACGGACGAATTATCGACCAGCACCCGTTCGCGGGCATCTTTCTTTTCGCTCTCAACGATCTGAAAATTGCGATTCCGTGAATTTTGCTGAACGCTGAATTGCACGGCGCCGGCACCGCTTTGTTCGGCCATTGCCTTTGGTGCGGCCCGCATCATCGTGTCCAACCGGGCGCGGTCAACTGTATTGTTCAGCGTTCCGTCGGTAGCAAGGTATGACGTATAAGGCGTGACCAGGCCGTAACGTGTTCCCAGTTCGACGACCTCATCCTTTAGCTCTTTTGTCTCGCCGTTAAGCCGGATCTGATCGAGCAGCCACCCGACGCGGCGGCTTGCCCAAAGCCTCGGAAGGAAGTCGTTGGTATCGGCACGGAACGGAAGATCGAGGCCGTTGAACAAGAAACTTCGAGCTTCTTTTCCCGTTTTGCCGCGAAGCGTTACCGTGGCATTTCGCAATTCGCTCGAATTCTTATACCGCCCGATCATCGCGATCTGCATTCCCTTGAACAGATCACCTGGTTTGCGCGGATAGACGAACTCCGCTTCAATGCCGCCCATGTCGATCTCAAGGTCGGAGAGGACGGGCGAACTCATACGTGAAAAGAAATTCGAGACCTTTACCTCAAGGTCTTCCTTGGGCTGAACGTAATCGGCGATCCCGGCGTTTTCCATACCGAGTTTATCGAGCAAAGCCGTATTTACATCGTAGCCGAATCCGAACGGGAAAACGCGAACGTCAAGGTCACTGGCCGCCTTGAAATTTGCGATTATTTTTTCCGCGTTCCGTTCGCCCACGGTCGGCAGGCCGTCGGTCATAAACACAAGCATCTTTGGCCGCTCGTTCTTTTCAAATTGTTTTACAGCGGCGATCAGCGAATCATTGATGTTCGTCCCGCCCGATGGACGCAGCTTCGCTACAAAATCCTCGCCGCGCTTTTTACCGGCGGCATTGGCAGGAGTCAACCCGTTGTCCATCAAATGCTCTTCGCCCGCGAAATTTATTACGTTGAACCGGTCACCGTCACGAAGCGTCCTGATCCCAAAAAGCAGCGCCGCCCGCGCCTTTTCCATCTTGCCCTCGTCGGCCATCGAGCCGCTTGTGTCAAGCACAAAGACCACGTCCTTATTGATCAGCTCGCGTTCCGCCAACTCATCTTTCGGCGACAGAAGCAGCATAAAATATCCGTCCTTGCCCGGCTCGCGATACGTGACCAGCGACATCCCAAGATCGTCGTTTGACAGGCCGTAGAACAATTGTAGATCGTTATCGTTGTCCTTGGTCTCGAACGAGACCGTGACCGCGGTTGCCGACCGGTTCTTGACATCTATTGCGTGCGTCGGCGAATAAACATTGCGAATTCCCTGCTTCGCCGCGATCTCGATCGTGCCCGAAATGGTACCGAATTTTTGCGGAACGCTTCCGCGCACGGTGTCGGTGTTTTGCGGGCTTCGACGCCAGAGATTGTGTCCCGTCCCGAGCGGATATCGATAGGCGACCGTGCCCGACTCGGCCTTTAGAACCTGCGAATAGGTGAGTTCAAGTTTCTTGTCGGAATTTGGCGGGATCGGAAAGATCGATGCCTGAAACAGGTCGCGGCCGGCGTATTCAAGCAAACCCGGATCGCGCTGGCGGCGGACGATCTCGTCATATATCCGCCGTGCTTCTTCGCGCGAACGCACTTCGCCGGAGAGCTTTTTGCCGTTCTCCCAGATCGCGAATTCCACGATAGATGCCGTCTCGGGTATCGGGAAAAAATAGGTTCCTTCGAGCGTGTACGGCGTGTCGTTGCGAAATACCTGTTCGACCTGCGTTGTTGCTACCTGGCCGACGATCTTCGTCGTCAGCTCAATTGATTTGACAGGAAGTGCATTTGGAAGAGGCTGCGGAACCGGTCGCGGGCGGCAGGGCCGCATATCGCATACGATCGGCACGATCACACCCTGTGCGGAGGCGGTCGAAACAAACAAGAAACCGCAGCAAGCGGCAAATACAGCAAGCGTTAACGCTGATAACTTCATAGATCTCTCCCAATTTTGTAGCGCGCGGCGTGCAGGTTGCGCTTTATATGACAATAAAGGAACGGCACAAGTTGCTTCGGCTTGCAGATTTTGTTTTTTCACGGGCCGTGCGTGAAACATACAGAGGCCTGCGCGTAAGAGGCTGTGTCAAAACTGAATTCTTCACCGGGCTTTGCCCGTCTATTTGCGGAAAAGCTCTGCTTTTCCGCAAATAGAGCGGCGAAGCCGCAGTTGGAGCAAGTTTTGACACAGCCTCTCGCGCGCGGGCTTCTGCATATTCATTTTTGCAACAAACTTCGGCTTTTAGAGTTCTATACAATGGTATACTTGACCAACTTCCCTGGAGGTCCAAATGAAAATTCCCGATCGTTTGCTGCTTTTGGTTCTCGTTCTTGCCCTTTCAGCGGCTGCTTTCGGCCAGGAAACAAAGGTTGAAAACACTTTGCAGGCCAGCGGCTGCAATAATGAATTTGCGAAGTTCCTTGTCGATCAGCAGGTCGCTGAAAGCCGTTCGGTCGTTCAAACGAACAAACGCGTACGAATTCTGACACGGTCGGCCGATTTCCTGTGGAAGTTCGACCAACCGGTCGCACGCTCCTATTTTACTGAGGCATTCAAGGTCGCGACGGACCACTTTGCCGAGAAGGGTTTTGAGGAAAAGCAGGAAAAGGGCGGACTGCTGATACTTGAGCCCGACTATCGGTTCGAGGTCATTCGTGCCATCGCAAAAAAGGATGGTGAATGGGCAAAACACCTGATCGAGCAATTGTTAAAGGATTACGAAAAGAATGCCGCCGAACGAAAGATCGGTGACAGGAATCGTGAGATCAGTTCGACGATCTTTATTGCAGAGGAAAGTGTCAAAACAAACCCCGAACTAAGCTGGTATCTGTTCCGCCGGATAATGAAACAGCCGCTGGACGCGCACTGGATGTTCACGCTTTACAGCGTTGCCGGGGCCGACCGCAAATTTGCCGATGCGCTTTACGGTGAACTGCTTGCCGTTTACCGGAACGAAACGCCGCGGCGATTGCTGTTTCTGGGATCGTATCCATTCGCCAACCCGCGGCGGTTCGGCCTTGACCGGTATCAATACGGATCTTCGATGCCGCCGAATTTTCAGCCGAACGTACAGCTTCAGCAGCGATTTCTTGACGTTTTTCTGGCTCGCATCGCAAGTTACGCCGCCGACCCTGCCAACCTCAACAAAGCGCCGGAGCAGTATTACAGCCCGGAACCGCTCTATATGCTGACGGCACTCCAGGAACTTGAGCCATACATCATTGAGCGATTTCCGCAAATGCTTCAGCGATTCACCGAGGCACGCGCCCAGGCAACCGGCATGATGACCGAAGCAATGCGAAAAACCGCCGCAGACCGTGAAGAAAGAAATGCCGACCTCGGGTCTACATTCGACCAAAGATTGGAAGA
The DNA here is from genome assembly GCA_020853255.1 of Acidobacteriota bacterium. Next base: position 287 of record JADYZI010000292.1, on the reverse strand, counting down.
GCTTGAAAAGGCCGACAGCGAGGGAAAACTGACCGATTACATGATCGTCAACCTTGTCAGCTGGTCAGGAAAAGATCGGACAGAGGAGCAGTTCGCAAAGATGGAGCCGTGGCTGGACAAGATAGTCGAAGAAGCCGCGCGCATTCAGACGATCAACTACTTTTGGTTCCTAAGGTCAAAGCTTGCCGTCAAAGAAAAACGGTTTGAAGATGCCAGAAAATTCTCGATGAAGGTGCCGGAACCTGATCACCGTGCCATTCTCTGGTTCGATATCGCCGAGGCACAGT
>JADYZI010000291.1 GCA_020853255.1 Acidobacteriota bacterium | reverse complement strand
TTCTAAGGCAGAAGACGAAGGCCTCGCAAGGATTTTGAGAATAAATATCCATTCCGCAAATAATTGAAGTAAACTGTGAATGGCAAAGCCGGACTGCCGGCTCGGAGCATTTCTTGCTTTAGCGGCGCCATCTTCATAAATGACACACGCTCTCTTTGCGGCCACGCTCGATGCAAATGGCCTCGCGATCTACATCCTTGTCTTTATCATCGGTGCCTGTATCGGCAGTTTCTTGAATGTCGTAATATATCGGGTTCCGGCGGAAAAGTCGCTCCTGACCTCATCGGCCTGCCCGAAATGCGGCAACTCGATCCCCTTCTACTACAACATTCCGATCTTTGGATGGGTGATCCTCGGCGGCAAATGCGCGAGCTGCAAGGCACCGATCTCATGGCGATATCCGGCGATCGAACTGCTGACAGCCTTGCTTTTTGTCTGCGTTTTATGGCAGATCGGCCTGACCGCCTATCTGCCGATCGCCCTCGTCTTTACTGCGACGATGATAGCCCTGATCTTCATTGACGCGGACAATATGATCTTGCCGAACGTGATTACGTATCCGCTCTTTGTGATCGCGTTGATCGTTCGAGTTACCTATCCGGTTGCGTTTGGAAATAGCTATTTTGCCGACACCAAAGTCACCCCGATCAGCGGCCTCGAGTTTGCCGGGCTCTCGCCGTGGATGATCAGCTTGGCCGGTGCTCTCTTTGGAGCGGTCATCGGCGGCGGTTCGCTCTGGGCGATCGGTGTCCTTTGGAAAGTGTTAAGAAAGGTCGATGCAATGGGGCTTGGCGATGTAAAACTCTTGCTAGGCATCGGCGCCTTGCTCGGCTGGAGGTTAACGCTCCTAACGATCTTCTTAGGTGCGTTTTCAGGTGCGGTTGCGGGCATCGGCCTTATGCTAAAGAGCAAGGACAAAGATCTTCAGACACAGATTCCTTTCGGCATCTTCTTAGGCATCGGTGCGATCTTTTCGCTTCTTTTTGGTGAACGCCTTATCGGTTGGTATCTCGGGCAGTTCTATTAAGCTGAGGCCATCGAACGCTGAACGCATTCTTTTGAACAATAGAAAGTATTTCGGTCGAACTTGATCGCAGCGGACGTGTCGATCCATGTTCCGCAGCCAGCACATGATCGAAGCTCGCGCGAAGCTTGATCGTTTATTTGCTCGGCCGGATGATCACTCCGCGCATTCTGCTTCATTTCCTTAAGTGTTCGTCCAAGAGCGAGGATGCCCGCGATCTGCTTGCGATATCTCAGAGCTGTCAGACCAAACAGCAGAAAAAGAACAAAAAAGATAAAGGCCGCTTCTCTCATTGGATCGGCTGGGCCGTCTTCTTTTCGATCTGCGAATCGAGCAGCGGCAGCGCTTCGTTATTGCCGTTTATGCCGCGAAGCTCATCTGCGGTTTTCTTTGCTTTGTCGAAATCGCCTTGACGGATGTACGTTTGAGCAAGATACTGCAACGCTCTTTCCTGCTTAGGATTCGTTTTCAGGGCCTTTTGGAACTCCGTGACCGCACGAGCGAGATCCGGCGGATCGTCCAGGAAGTAGGTCAACGCATAGTCGGCGTGTACGTCGGCATCATCCGGTTTCTCTGCAATGGCCTTTTCGTAGGTAGCGCGGGCCTTTTTCATCACTGCAGGATCCTTCTTGAAAAAACCCGAGTCGAAATAGGCATTTCCCAGATCGACGATCACCGCATAATCTTTTGGCTTGAGATTGTTTGCGCGTTCAAGGATCCGTGCAGCGTCATCCAGCAGAGCAGTATCCTCTTTCATCGTTGCGTAACGATAAAGCGCTCCGCCAAGGCTCTTCTGAAAATCAAAATCGTCGGGTGCTGCATCCGCTTGGGCGATCTTCGCCTTAAGCTCTTCGGGATCGAGCGTGAAATCACCGGGCTTTTGAGGGGCACCATTCGCGGGCGGCGCGGCCTGTGCCTGCATCCGGAGCGAATTCATCTCGCTTCTATTAATGCTGTTCGCCGTTACAAACCCGATCACCAGGCCAAGGAGCCCGACCACGATCGCAACTGTTATCGCCTTCGAATTCATTAGCTAAATCTTACTAAAGCGGTCGGGCTAAAGCGAAAGTGCCGAGCGAAATTACCCCACGGAAATGGAGCAATCCACTCGACACCTTTGATTCGGACGTGGGCTATTTCGCTTTGCGATGGTCCCCGTCAATATACGGCAGATCTTCCGCCCGCCGTCTGATCGGCGGATCTGTTGCCCGGCGACGCGGAATCGTAGTTTCCGTACGACGATCGACACTTCCGGTGGGCAAACCCTTGCCGTGGACCGCTTCAATAAGAATTCTCGTGATCTCCTGCGAAAGAGTTCGATGTTCGCCGGCGGCTCGCCGTCTCAGTGACTCTTTCAGTTCATTGGGAACATACGCCCCAATAAAAACTCCTTTTCTATTTGCCATAAGTTTGTGTGAGTTGCTCCTAGTTCTGGCCGCGGTCTCGTCCGAAACCGGATGCGCCTTTTTATTGCTATGAGGCATACCTATAAGCCGAATTTTGTATCGCCGAGGTTTCCTTTCGGACTGCTCGCCGATGACGATCATTCATCTAGGCCGTCCGTTACCGAACGGCTCAAAGCGACCTACCCGGAAACGCTGCCGGCCAAGGCCGACGCTCGGACGGGCAGCCCGATCGCGTTTCCCTATTTGGTCTTGCACCACGAGGAGTTTGCCTGGCCATCGTGTGTTACCACCGACGCCGGTGAGCTCTTACCTCACCGTTTCACCCATTACCCTTTCGGGCCGGTCTATTCTCTGTTGCACTTGTCGTCACTCGCATAGAACGAGTGCCCGGACGTTATCCGGCTCGCTGCCCTTTGGTGTTCGGACTTTCCTCTGAGACCGAGATCCCAGCGACCGTCCGGTATGCCCCATAGCTAAAAGGCAAACTGAGTATAACAAAAATCAACCCCTGATTGAATCTTGTCAAACACGTTTAGCGCTAATTTATCTTTGCCACGCCGACATTTGACGTAAACTTTACGGCGTCTCCGGAACGGATCAATATCTTTTGCGATTCGCATTCGTCGAAACGGCATGCGATCGTGCCGCCGTTCGAACGTTGGATCTCAACGCCATCAGCATTCTGGTTTGGTATCGCGATCGCTCTAAATACGTAAACGGGTACGGCATCTCGCGTTAAATACTTGATCCCGGGCTCGGCCAAACTTCCCGTTGCTGCGACCGGATGGCTCGAGTAGCGGACCACCGAAACCGTTGCATTGAGGTCGCCAAAGGCTGCGGCGATCTTCTTTACGAGTGCGGAGACCTCGTCCGTGGTTCGTCCCGCGACGTGAATCGGTTCAATGGCGATCGGGAGGTCTAGCGTACCGTCTCTGCGGACGGCCTTCTCCTGCGGGGCACCGAAAAGCCCGGGCACGTCGATCCTGAGCGTGTCTCCAACACCGATCGTGTACTTTTCAGTCTCGTTCTGGGCCAGTCCGACCACAGACAGCGTCAACAAAGCCACAAAAAGTACCAAGATCTTTCGCATTTGACCAAACATTAAGGGTTCGAGGCCCATTCCTGGTCAAATTAAATACCTATAAGGCGGATTTTTCTAGAATTATGTTCGCGCAAGCTGAAGATCAGGCCAATATGTGCGATACGCCGCCGCGAGAGCCTCTTCAACGGCCTGTGCCGCGTCGAGTTCTTTCACAACGCGTACGATCTCCTCGGCCTGCGTCTTTTCAACGCTTCTGAGAATGCGTCGGACAGCCGACCAGGACGAGAGCTTTATGCTGAATTCATCAGCGCCAAGGCCGACCAGGAGCGGTATATAGAAAGGCAGCCCGGCCATTTCACCGCACAAGGAGACCGGTTTTCCCGCCTTCTTCGCTGACTCGATAAGGATCTGGATAGAGCGGAGTACTGCCGGATGAAGCGACTGATACCAGTCCGAGACCATCTCGTCGTCGCGATCGACGCCCAGCGTGTATTGAACAAGGTCATTCGTTCCGACTGATAGGAAGTCCACGTACTTGAGTATCTGATCGATCACGAGCACTGCCGAGGGCAACTCGATCATAGCTCCTATCTTCGGAAATTTAACCCCTTCCAATCTGCTGAACTCGTCGTCGATCAGGCTGCGAACCTGTTTTAGATCCTGAACGCCGGCGATCATCGGCAGAATAATCGAAATATTGCCGTTAGTATTTGCCCGCAATATCGCCCGGAGCTGCGTTCTAAAACTTCGTTCCCGTGCAAGGCCAAGCCGAACAGCACGCATTCCAAGGGCAGGATTCTTTTCCGGTTCGCGGCCCCCAAAAGAGACTTGGTCAAGGTCGAAATCGAATGTTCGGATCCGCACCTCAAGCCCATCGGCCGCTTCAGAAGCAGCCTTATAGGCCTGAAACTGCCGCTCTTCGTCAGGCCAGCCTTTTATTCCCGGAAACAGATATTCAGAACGAAGAAGGCCGATGCCGGCCGCTCCTTTTTCCACGGCACGGAACACTTTCGCGGTGCTGTCAACGTTGACGTAGAGGCGAAATCCGGGCTCGGTCGAATCATCGGTATCCCACGTCCCAAATGCCGCCGCTCCGAGGTCCACAGCACCTCTGGACGAAACCTCGAGATCCTCCTCCGAGGCAACCGTTACGGTCCCGTGGTCGCCATCGACGATCACGATATCGCCGTCATCAAACCGTCTGTTCACGCGCTTGATGCCGGAGACGGCAGGAATGCCGCTCTCACGGGCCAAGATGAATGTGTGCGACGTCCAACCGCCGCGTTCCGTGATGATCGCGACCGGCGGCGTATCCGCAAATTCCATCAGGGTGGATGGAAAAAGCTCGGTCGCCACCAGCACCGTATTCGGAGGAAGCGGCGGAAGCGGTGATTGCCCGCCCGCAAGAGCATTTGCGACACGCTCAGAAACATCCTCGATATCGACGGCCTTTTGCCGAAGATGCTGGTCGGATGAGGCTCTCTGAGACGACATGAGCTTCTCGGTAACTGTCTTCGTTGCCCATTCTGCTGTCACGAGATCGTGCCTTATTACTTCCTCTACCGCATCGAGGAACGAAGAGCTTTCTAAGATCAAAAGATGGGCGTCAAAAATATCCGCCGCATTCGGCGTCGGCGGCTTTGCGATCAGGGCTTCTAATTGCTTGGCCGAGTATGTTACCGCGGCACGAAATCGGGCGATCTCGTTTTCAACACGGCCTTCGACGATCTCGGCACGGAAGTATTGCCGCTTTCGGCCGACAATATGAAGAGCTTTGCCGACCGCCCGGCCATGAGAGACCGAGCGTCCGGCATAACTTGCCCGCAATTCATTCTTTAGAGGTGATACCAACTTCTTACCTGACCGATAAAATCAAAAGCAGAGCTCCAATTCTAACTTCCGAAGCTAAAGCCGCCACCGCTGCCTTGCGACGGGAAGAATGGCTTCAAAAGTCCGGCGAACGCAGCTAAATTGCGTGTCTGGATCAGGATCTCTCCCGGGCCGACAAACTCGGCGACCATTCCTTCTCCACTCAGGAAACTCCTAAAATAGCCGCTCTTCGAGGCTTTTCTGAGCTGATACTGCATCTGTGCCTCCCAGGCGACCAAATGTCCCGTATCGACGACATATTGTTCACCAGGGCGGAGCACTTTCCGATGGATCGCCCCGAACGATGAGACGAGCAAGAGACCGGTGCCCGACACCTGCAGAACAAAAAGCCCTTCGCCGCCGAAAAAGCTCTTCGCACCGCCGAATTTCGTATCGACCGTTAACGAAGTGTCGCCCGCGAGATAAGAACTCGACTGCACCGCAAACGATTGCCCGCGCATTTCGATACCTGCGACATCGCCGGGTGCTCCAGGGGCAAAAGTAACCTCACCCGGGCCGCCTCTTGCGGTAAACGTCGAGACGAACGCAGATTCGCCGCCCACCGCACGTTTTAAGGCGCCGAAAACACCACCTTTCATCTCGGAATAAAGATCAACGTTTGATGACATCGATACCATCGCACCGGCCTCTGCCGCGATGGCCTGCTCGGGAGCAAGATTGATCACTGCAAGTGCAAACGCCCCTTGGTGTTCGATGGTCCAGCTATATCCGGAGCCCTGGCCGCGGCCATCCGAATCAAAATTGAAGGCTCCGTTCGCCGGCGGCATAGCCGTGGGCGGCGGAGGCGGTTGGATCGGCTGTGTCGGTGCCGCAACAACGGGTTCGGCCGTTACGATCGTAAAGCCGCACGAGCCGCAGAATTTCGCATCATCACGAACATCCATCGTACACTTGGGACATTTCATAGACATTCCTCCGAAATATAGATAATAGACGTTTCTCTCAGCGGGTTCGAGTGCGAAGCTCTAAATTTCGGTCGGCCGGTTCGCGGCTTCAGCTGAAGTGAGGTTGCCGGCTTCGT
>JADYZI010000290.1 GCA_020853255.1 Acidobacteriota bacterium | reverse complement strand
GAAGCGTGAATTGTTCACCATTGACCCCAATTCGCTTTTGCCGAAAGAGTATCTTTCCGCGCGAATCCAATCGGATCATTGCGGCCGCAATGAATAGGACCGGCGCGACCGCGATCAGGCCGCAGACTGCCAGTACTATTTCAAGAGGTCGTGGGATGCTTTGCGGGAGGACCTTTTTCTTCATCTTATGCCGCCAATGACAGCCTGCCTGCGGCGTGTTCGAAACAAAGTTTTTTGACCGTCTCGATCACGTGGGCCGACTCTTCGATGGTCATCGAAGAGAATATAGGCAGACTAATGATTTCATTCCAAAGCTTGGTTGCCGCCGGAAGGTGGTGCGCGTTCCACCCTAGCCTTTCCTGATAGAGAGGATGCAAATGCAGCGGCCGCCAGTGGACGGAACAGCCAACACCGTTTGCCTTGAGTTCGTCAATGAACTCATTTCGGTCGATCGCAAGCCGATCTAGCTGCAGCCTGACCGGAAATAGATGCCACGAGTGAAGCCTGTTTGTGCTGGTCGGCGGGAGCCCGATCTCTTCAACATCTGCCAACGCTTCGAGATAGAGGTCGGCCACATCCTCGCGCTGCTTTCGCATCTCCTCTGCCCTCGCCAACTGGTGAATGCCGATCGCGGCGGCAATATCCGTCAGGTTGTACTTGTAACCGGGCTGCACGATCCGGTAATCCCAACTCCCGCCGCCCGTATATCTTCCCCAGGCATCGTGCGATAGCCCGTGTAGCGACATCAGACGGATATGATCGGCAAGTGCCTTATCATTGGTTACTGCCATTCCGCCCTCACCGGTCGTGATCGTCTTGTTCGCGTAGAAAGAGAAACATGTCACGCTCGCCGTCTCATCACCGCAGTATCGCCAACCGCTCTCAGCATCCGGCCGCCATGCCGACGGAAAAGCATGCGCCGCGTCCTCGATCACCCACAGTCCGTGCTCTTCAGCAAACCGGTTGATCGCGTCGACATCGATCATGTACCCGCCGACGTGCACCGGGATCATCCCGACCGCCTTCAGTTCCCTGCCGTGCAGGAACGGCAGAGTCCTGCTCCGCAGTTTCTCGATCTTCCGGGCCGCATCCGCAAGGTCCATGTTCCCCGTCACCGGATCACAATCCACCAGCACCGGGACCGCCTTCTTGTACAAAATGATCTCAGCCGTCGCCGCAAACGTCATCGTCGGGATAAGGACAGCCTCCCCTTCCCGCAACCCGATCGCCTCCACCGCCAAATGCAACGCCGCCGTACAGGAATTCAAAGCCACCGCATACTTCCCCCCAACCGCCCGTGCAAATTCCTCCTCAAACCGCCTAACCCGCGGCCCCGTAGTAAGCCACCCACTCTCCAGCGTGGCAACTACTTCATCCACCTCACGTTGACCAACCTGAGGCCGAAAAAAGGGAACCCTCATCGCAGGAGACGGGCCATGCGGCAAATTGTGCGTTTCTATGGCATCAAGCATCGCGATTTACGGAAATCTCAAAATGTCACTGGCTCGAACGAATCATTTTTACCAAATGCCTAAAAGGTGGTGCGACTGACTGACCAGTCTTTCCGGTACTCGAAAGGATTAGACTAAACAGTACACTCAAAACAGTACGATGGTATCCGGCAGACAGATAGTGTTATTTGGCACCAAAATCCTGGCAAGATACTACACATTAGACTAATATGCATTGTGATCGGAGGAGGCCAAGAATGGTCGTTGTGTTAGGATTTAGTTGCGTTGATGACCGGTTGAATCTCGTTATTCATGCGTATGAGAATCGATTGATCGAGATACCCTCGCACTTTGAGGCTGCTGGTGTGAACGGTGGTTGAGTGGGCGCCGCGAGTGATCAAGCGGACGTCCGGGTTGTATTGGGTTCGGTTGGTTCAATAGGTCCGTGTCAGGCTGAAACTTTCCGTCGGCAGAATTTCGAGCCATTGTTGGATCAGTTTTTTGTAGGCGTGGCCTACCGGCCGGAGGTTCCTGTCAAGATCACATAGCCCGAGCGGGTTGACCGTTCCATCATCTTCGCGCCGGCGGTCGACAGAACATTGAGCGGGCTGCGAAACTGCGGCCACAGAAGCATTGTGTTCGGGTAAGGCAGCAGCCAGTAAAAATAGTACGGCCGCCCCATGTGAAGCAGCGGAAAAAGACCGGCACACGCAACAGCAAAGATAGTCATCGCTTCCGCAAACCGATTGATCGATGTGCGCCAATGCTGATTCATCAGAAGCAGGATCGCCGAGATCAGCGTGCCGGCGTGCCCAATGCCGATCCACCAGACAAAATTCGCGATCGCAAATCCCCAACCGACCGGAATGTTGACGCCCCAGATCCCAATGCCGACAAATAGAAGTTTTCCGACCGCAAACAGCAGCAGCATCACGAACAGGAACGCCACGCCAAACCCAAGAAGCCACCGCAAGGGAGATTTTGGTGACAAGACGACGGACGCGATCTTGTCGCCAACTTCGGCATAGGTATGCTTGCCGATGATGACCGGCTCTTCTTGCGAAGTATTTTCTGGGCTAGTCTGCATCAAATGTTTTGCCGCGGATCTTCGCCGATAAAACGGATATGAAATTTGGCGGCGTACAAGCGGAAAGCATTCGTCCGGTTGCCACCATAGGACTTGTAACTCTTCAGTTATTCATACATCCGCGCACATCCGCGTAAATCCGCGGCTAAGATCTCATTCTTACTCCGTCATCTTCTCGTTTCGATCTCGGACCGTTGCCAGATAGGTTGTTCGCGGCCGCGTGTTCAGCTCGGCCAGGAGGCCGTAATTTGTTGCCTCGCGTTTTAGCCGCGTAACGCGCGAATCGGGATCGTTGAGATCACCGAAAACGATCGCTTCGGTTGGACAGGCCTGCTGGCAAGCAGTAACGATCTCGCCGTCCCGAAGCTCCCGCCCTTCGACCTCGGCTTTGATCTTGGCGTTCTGGATGCGCTGGACGCAGTACGTGCACTTTTCCATCACGCCTCGGCTTCTGACCGTTACCTGCGGATTTCGCTGGAGCTGTACGAGCGGCGTTTCGTAATCGGCAAAACCAAAGAAATTAAATCGGCGTACTTTGTACGGGCAGTTGTTCGAACAGTAGCGAGTACCGACACAGCGGTTATAGGTCATTTCGTTCAGCCCTTCGCTGCTGTGCGTCGTAGCCTCAACAGGACACACCAATTCGCAAGGCGCATTTTCGCAATGCTGGCACATCACCGGCTGAAGCAGGGTCGCACCATTCTCGTAATAGTGGTCGATACGGATCCAATGCATCTCTCGTGCACGCATAACCTCGGGCTTGCCGACGATCGGGATATTGTTCTCTGCCTGGCAGGCAGCTACGCACGCGTTGCAGCCGATGCAGCTCGCCGTATCAACGGCCATTCCCCAGGCGTGGCCGTTGTATTCCCAGCCCGGATACAGCGATATCTGCTTTTCAGGATCGTCTGCGAACCGAGAGGCATTTCATCTCGCCGAGGTCCTGCAGAGGGCATTACATCAATGAACTAACAACGGAGGCAATAATTATTATGGCAAGTGCAACTTGGGAACCAAATACCAAACATGGCGAATTGAGCACAAAGCAAAAGAACGATCTGCCTGAGAGCGTCTTCGCGTTTCCGAAGCAGCGGAAAGAGCCGCTCACACATGCGGAACACGTCCAGAACGCTCTTGCGCGTTTCGATCAGGTCAAGGGCGTATCGGACGCCGACCGCGACATTGCTTTCGCGAACATCAAGAAAGCACGCCGGTCGAGAACGCCGGGTTGTACTGGCATTTTGTGGACATTATCTGGATCTTTCTGTTCCCGCTTCTGTATTTGATCGACGTGCATAAGTAACCGATGAAAGTTATATCCGAAACCACTTATTACCTCATCTGCGGTTCCCTTTTGGTTTTCACCGTCCTCACATACCTGGCCGCGCTGGTCGATCTTGGTGAATGGAACCTTGTTGTCGCCCTTAGTATTGCCGCGGTAAAAGGTTCGCTGATAATTCTGTTCTTTATGCATGCGCGCTACAGCTCCCATCTTACGTGGATGGTCATCGGCGCCGCGCTACTGTGGCTGGGAATCCTATTTTCGCTCACCCTGAGCGATTATCTGACCCGAATTCCCTTTGCAAGTATTCTTATTTTTTAGAACCTTTTTGTTATTTGTTCCGTATCCACTGATAAGTCAATGGAGCACCCCGCTGGAGGCCAGTTGGATCGAAGCAAAAGAAGCGCAATTGCCTTCGTGCCCTTTGAGTCTTCAACTTGGTGATCTTTGTGTTTAAGCCGTAAGCACAAAGGCCGCAGAGCGTGGGCACAACGGCCGCAAAGAAAATGAGTTGGTAAGAAACTCTATCCAAATTACCCCTTCCGACGCGGGATTGTGATAATGTTTGTCCTTAAAAACGCCTGATCTTGTTATGTTAAAACAGCTCAACAGATCGTTTATCCTCTCGTTCGGCCCTGCTTCGTATTCGATTCGCGGCCTTTTGTCCGTGGGTGGGCTAATTCTGCTCCTTGCGTTGATCGCGTTTGGGCAAAGCGAAGGCACAAAGGCCGGGCATGTAATAATCCAGCCCGGCGCGCCCGGCCAGCCTAGCCGTGCGCTTCCCGCATCGACCCGCGCAAAGCTGCCGCCGACATCAAAAAAGGATGTTGAGTTCATGCAGGGCATGATAATGCACCACGCCCAGGCGGTTGAGATGGTCGCGCTGATGAACGGACGAACCGAGAACAAACCTCTGCGGCTCTTAGGCGCGCGCATCAGCCAGTCACAGTCGGACGAGATGAATTTTATGAAACGCTGGCTTGAAAATCGCGGCCAGCCGACGTCGATGAAGATGGATATGGACATGTCCGACATGGATATGTCCGCCCATCAGCATCACATGATGATGCCGGGGATGCTCACGCTAAAACAAATGGAAGCGTTAAAGCAGGCGAAAGGCGCCGAGTTTGATCGTTTGTTCCTGACCGGCATGATCCAGCATCACGGCGGTGCTCTTGTCATGGTCGATGACCTGTTCAAGGCGGCGGGCGCCGGACAGGACGCCGAGCTCTTTAACTTTGCGACAGATGTCGACAGCGGCCAGCGGGCCGAGATCCGGATAATGGAGAATATGCTGGGTGAGAAACCGTAATACGAGGAAAATATGATCAGATCAATTTATAGAACCTTCTCTTCCTTGGCCGTCGGCGCTATGCTGGCCGCCTGTTTTGCTGCCGCCGCCTTTGGGCAGGCCGCGAACCCGTTCGCGCCCGAAGCCGCTCCGCCGCTTCCGGCCGGAATGACCGGTTCGAACGCCGCCGACCCGCGTGCAAAGCTTTCGCCCGGTCTTTATGACGCCGGCGAGGCCGCGATGGGGATGAAACACCTTCAGCTTCTCAAAAAGCCGGACGCGTTCCAGCTTGGTTCTGACGATGTGAACGATCCTAAGGTCAAAACGGCGCTCGGCTCAATGGGCATTGGTGACACGACGAACGTGCCCAAACCGCTTCAGCTTGTCCTTGCACAGCTTGCGTTCGGCAATTCGGACCTGGCGTTCCAGGGCAACCATCTTTTCCTCGGAAATTTCTACGGCGTCAACATCTTCGACATCTCCGACCCGGGCAAGGCAAAGCTTTTGACCTCGATAATTTGCCCCGGCGGCCAGGGCGATGTATCGGTGTACAAAAATTTGATGTTCATGTCCGTCGAAATGCCGAACGGACGCCTTGATTGCGGAACGCAGGCGTTCCCCGCACCGGCGGCGGGTCAGCCGCTGGCCGCGAACAAGGAACGTTTTCGCGGAGTGCGCATCTTTGACATATCCGACATCTCGAATCAAAAGCAGGTCGGTGCCGTGCAAACGTGCAGCGGCTCGCACACGAACACTCTCGTCGTCGATCCAAAGGACAAGGCAAATGTTTACATCTATGTTTCGGGAACTTCGTTCGTCCGGCCTGACGCCGAGCTTGCCGGGTGTTCCGGCGGCGATCCGGACAAGGACCCGAACACGTCGCTTTTCCGAATTGACGTGATAAAGGTTCCTGTCGCCGCACCGCAGACGGCAAAGATCGTCTCAAGCCCGCGTGTTTTCATGGACGCCCGCAGCGGCGAGATCGCCGGCCTCAAAAGCGCCGCGACCCACGGCAAAGGAACGCCGTCGCCGACCGATCAGTGCCACGACATAACCGTTTATTCCGAGATCGGTCTTGCCGCCGGTGCGTGTTCGGGCAACGGCATTTTGCTTGACATCAGCGATCCGGCCAACCCGAAGCGTGTCGATGCCGTAAATGATCCGAATTATTCTTACTGGCACTCCGCCGCGTTCTCGAACGACGGAAAAAAGGTTGTCTATACCGACGAATGGGGCGGCGGGCTCGGTGCCAGGTGCCGCGCGAACGACCCGAACGTTTGGGGAGCCGACGCGATCTTTAACCTAAAGGACCGTAAGCTCAGCTTTGCCGGATATTACAAAATGCCCGCCGCACAGGCCGACAGCGAGAACTGTGTTGCGCATAACGGATCGCTTGTTCCGGTGCCCGGCCGCGATATCAAGGTACAGGCTTGGTATCAGGGCGGAATTTCGGTGATGGATTTTACCGACGCGGCACATCCGGTCGAGATCGCCTATTTCGACCGCGGCCCGATCGATCCGAATATGCTCGTGCTTGGCGGATCTTGGTCGGCGTATTGGTACAACGGCAAGATCTACTCGTCCGAGATCGCACGCGGGCTCGATATTTTTGAGCTTACTCCGTCCGAGCACCTGACGCAGAACGAACTTGACGCCGCAAAGACCGTGCATGTCGCCGAACTGAACGTCCAGAACCAGCAGCGAATAGTGTGGCCGCGGAATCTGGTGGTCGCCAAGGCGTATGTTGACCAGCTCGAACGCTCAAACGCTCTTCCGGCCGACCGCATCGCCGCCCTGCGTGACGGCATCGCCAACGCCGAATCGAGCAAGAAAGCCGGCGGCCTGAAAAAACTAGCTGCCGCAACCGATAAGAGCGCCCGCGATTCAAAAAATACCACCGACGCAGCCCGCCTGGCCGCGCTGGCGGAAATATTAAAGAACCCGGCATTCTAACGTTCCGCATCATGACGTGCGGACTTCCGCATTTTCGGTCTTATTTTCGTGGGTTTCGTGGTCGGGTTTTTCTGCCTTGCCACGAAACGCACGAAATGAAGACACGAAATTTCGGTTTTATTTCGTGGGTTTCGTGGTCGGGTTTTAAGGCATTACCACGAATCGCACGAAAGGAAGACACGAAGATCACGAAAGGAAGCGGCGTTTTATTTTTTCTTTGTGAATCTGCCTGACTTCCATTCCAGATCGTAAAGTTTCTTGCCTTTGGGCGAATCGGGGGCGGGTTCGGTGTCTTCCGGGAGTTTTTCGAAGACCTCGACGGTCGTGCCTTTTCGCGGAAAGACGTAGTAATTATCCTTGCTGAAGCCTTCGACCAGCGTCGGGCCGGCGTCGGTCCATTTGCCGTTGTTGTGATCGACAAAATACGCCTCGCTCCCCATTTCAAAATCGGCGCGGACGCCGACAAGATAGTCGCCGCCCGGCTTTTTGAAGATCGCCATTTCCAGACAGCTCTGTCCGCCGTCGCAGCCCGCCTTTAGATAGCCGTTCGCCGTGTCCTCGATCTCGAGAAACGTCTTGAGATAATCGGCCTTTGCACGCTGGCAGCCTTTGTCCCTTGCCGGTTCGCAGCCTTCGAGCGGAAAATATTTTACAGGCAGCGCCATAAAATGATCGCGGACCGTCTTTGGCTGGTTTGCCTGTTCAGCGGAAGATGCGGAAGCGCTGTCGTTGTCCGCCGGTGGGGCATTTCCGGCCGGCGAAAGGGTTGTACCGTTCGAGGATGGCGAAGAATTGGCCGAAGCATCCGTCCGCGGGCCGATTGCCCGCCCGTTACAAGCCGCCGCGGCGGCGAGAACGACGATTAGTAATGTTAGGATCGGTGAAGTTGTTCTCATTTTGGTTGCTCACTGTCAGTTGTCGAGTATCTCATTGCCCTGCACAATTGCGGAAACGCGCACGCTAGTAAAGCTTCAGCATTTCGATCTTGTTTCGTGAATTTCGTGGTCAGGTTTTTCGGCAATTACCACGAAGGTCACGAAAGGAAGACACGAAGATCACGAAAAGAACATGCCGGCTGCATTTTTATGGTTTGGCCGCCAATCTCGGGCCGCGGGCGTAGAGGTCGGTCAGTTCTCTTAGCCGCTTTGCGAGTTCTTCGGTCAGGTCTTTTGGGCCGAAACGCCAGGTCCAGTTGTTGTTGGTTGACGCGGGGAGATTCATCCGTGCTTCGCTGCCGAGGCCGAGGATGTCCTGGAGCGGAGCGATCGCCGTTTGGGCGACGGACGCCCACGCCGCACGGATGAGGTCCCAATTTATCTCGGCGGCGTCGGTGTTGAGATAGGTTTTGCAATGGAGATGGACGGCGCTGTCGGGCTGCGCCACGGTGGGTCGTTTAAGGGGCACACTCCCTACCGGCCGTGTTTCTGCCGAAGAGGTGTCGGGCCTGTTCGCTGCCGCAGATGCGGCGGCCGAGTTCCACCAGCCGATGGTCGTGTCGTTGTCGTGCGTGCCGGTATAAGCCACGCAATTACGGATATAGTTATGTGGCAGGTCCTGGTTGTGCGCGTCGCCGCCGAAGGCGAACTGCAGCACTTTCATTCCCGGAAATCCGAAGCTGTCGCGCAGTTCCATGACGTCGGGCGTGATGAATCCGAGATCTTCCGCTATCACTGGCAGATCGCCCAGATGCCGCCGAAGAGCGCTGAACAATTCGCGGCCGGGAACGTCCATCCACGCTCCGTGTTCGGCCGTTTTATCGGTGCCGGGAACTTCCCACGCGGCCGCAAAGCCGCGAAAATGATCAAGCCGAATCACATCCACCGTGCCGAGCGTGAACGCAACGCGGGCGGCCCACCATCGAAAATCATCGCGCCGCATCGCGTCCCAATCGTAGATCGGATTGCCCCAAAGCTGGCCTGTTTTTGAGAAATAATCCGGCGGCACACCCGCCACAACGCGCGGCGAACCGTCGGCATTGAGCTTGAATTTATCGCGGTTGCACCAAACATCGGCCGAATCGAGCGCAAGAAAGATAGGAACGTCGCCGATAATGCGCACGCCTCGGCCGTTGGCGTAATTTTTGACCGCATGCCATTGCCGAAAGAAAAGAAACTGCTGAAATTTCTGCTCGCGGATGTTTTCGGCCAACTCGTTCGCGGCGATTTGAATGGCGTGCGGATCGCGCAGCTTTAATTCCTCCGGCCATTCGTACCAGGCCTTGTGATCATGCGAAAGTTTTAACGCACGATAGAGAGCGTAATCGTCCAGCCACCAATTATTATGCTGCTGAAACGTATCAAATTCCTGCGCCAGATCGTCGTTCGAAGATCGGTTGAAGCTTTCGAACGCAAGGTGCAGGACCTTGTTCTTCCATTCGTAAACACCGCCGAAATCCACGCGGCCTTGCTTGAATTTTGGCCGACCTTTCAACTCGGCGGGCGTAAGAAGTTTGTCCTCGGCCAGCTTTTCCGGCGAGATGAGCAGCGTGTTGCCCGCAAACGCAGAATAAGATTGGTACGGCGAATCGCCATACCCAGTCGGGCCGAGCGGCAATATCTGCCAGAATGTTTGGCCGGCGTTATTCAAGAAGTCCAGGAATGAAAAGGCCTCGGGGCCAAGATCGCCAATGCCGAATTTTCCCGGCAAACTGGTCGGATGAAGAAGAATGCCGGCTGCACGCGGGTTGTCCATAGCTTTGCGACGAAGAACGGCCGGTGCCAGGTGCTGATAAATGACGCCGTGCCGTTCTAAAAAGCCTACGGTTTTTGCGCCGAATTTCCAAATTCGGCGACCGAAGCTCGTACGCGTTGACAGGAGCCCGTATGTAGTAGGGCGAAATGTGCAACGTGTCTATTTCGCCCTTACTACGTGCGGGCTTCTGCAAACGCGGAGGCTCACGAACTTACTATGTGCATGCTTGTGCATTTTGGCCGGCAATTTGACGCGGGCGGACATTCAAATTAGAATCACACCTGATCGCAACCATCAGGAATAATCTTCAAAAACCAACGGAGGGTCGAAATGACTTTTTCTCGCCGCGATTTTATCAAGACTGCGGGCGTAGTGTTCGGCGGAGCCGCCGTGCTGCCGAGCTGGGTCTATTCCGCACACGCAAGCGTTCCGGCGTTTGCCGATATTAATAAGGACGCGTTGGCCGACGTTGCACTGGCGACGGCCAAAAAATTAGGCGCGTCCTACGCCGACATCAGAATAAACCGCTACCGCATCGAGGCCGTGTCAACACGCGAACGGCAGGTGCAAAATCTTTCAAGCGGACAGAACTTCGGCTTTGGCGTACGCGTGCTTGTGAACGGCACGTGGGGATTTGCCGCAAGCCCGATCCTGACGGCTGACGAAGTAAAGCGCGTCACGACCGAGGCCGCAGCCATTGCGAAAGCTAATTCCGCGATCACTCGCCGCAAGATCGAACTTGTGCCGACGCCAAAGGTCGTTGCGAACTGGAAATCGTCCTTTGAACGCGATCCGTTCGACGTTCCGACGGAAGAAAAGGTCGCCATCCTGCTGAAAATGAACGAGGCCGCGTTGGGAGTAAAAGGCGTAAGCTTTGTGAATTCGTCCATCGGTTCGGTCAACGAGCAGAAATATCTCGCGACGTCGGACGGGTCGCGGATAGAGCAATATATTATCCGCACGAACCCGAGTTTTTCGGCACAGGCCGTCGATCGCGCGTCGGGCGACTTTCAATCGGTCAACACACTGCGTGAAGCGCAGCAGATCGGCTTTGAATATTTGACCAAGCACGACTGGGTCGCCGAAGCAAAAGAGGCCGCCGAACACGCGGTGATGAAACTTAAGGCGCCAAGCGTACATCCGGGCAAATATGATCTTGTCCTTCACCCATCCCATCTCTTTTTGACGATACACGAATCGGTCGGCCACCCGACGGAACTCGATCGGGCCCTGTTGTGGGAAGCAAATTACGCCGGCACAAGTTTCCTGACGCCGGACAAGACCGGAAAATTACAGTTCGGCTCGAAGATGGTGAACTTTGTCGCCGACCGAACGCAGCCGCAAGGCATGGCGACAGTCGGTTACGACGATGAAGGCGTGCCGGGACAAAGCTGGCATCTTGTAAAGGACGGCCTGTTTGTTGATTGGCAGACAACGCGCGATACGGCAAAGCTTGTCGGCAAGACAAAGTCGTACGGCTGCCTGCACGGCGACAGTTGGGGCAGCGTTCCGTTCCCGCGAATGCCCAATGTTTCGCTCCAGCCGTCAAAAGAAAATATTTCGATGAACGATCTTGCCGCCGATGTAGATAACGGCATACTCATCTACGGCCGCGGGAGTTATTCCATCGACCAGCAGCGTTACAATTTCCAGTTTGGCGGCCAAACATTCTGGGAGATCAAGGGCGGAAAGGTGCAGGGCATGCTCCGCGACGTTGCATATCAATCGCGAACGACAGATTTCTGGGGCTCGCTTGACGGACTTGGTGGCCAGGCGACCTACGAGATACCGGGTTCACCAAACGACGGCAAGGGCGAACCGGGACAATCTAATTCGGTCTCGCACGGCTGTCCGCCCGCACGTTTCAGGAATATCAATGTATTGAACACCGCGTCCGGAACGCAGGCCGGCCAAATGGAGGACCACGAATAATGCTTTTAACTGAACAGGAAGTAAAGGGTTTAACGGAAAAGATCCT
>JADYZI010000289.1 GCA_020853255.1 Acidobacteriota bacterium | reverse complement strand
CCTCGGGCACTTCGATCTTCAGCTTGCCGGACATGTATTGTCCCGTCAGCGAACCCGGATCTTTTTCAATTACCTTCGGCGGTCCGGTCGCGATCACTTCCCCGCCGTGCGTTCCGGCAAGCGGCCCAAGATCAATGACGTAATCCGCGTTCTCGATCGTCTCCTCATCATGCTCGACAACAAGCACCGTATTCCCAAGATCGCGGAGCCGGTGCAGCGTCTCGAGCAGTTTCCGATTGTCACGCGGATGCAGCCCGATGCTAGGTTCGTCAAGCACGTAAAGAACTCCGCGAAGCTGCGACCCTATCTGTGTGGCCAGCCGAATCCGCTGCCCTTCACCGCCGGAAAGCGTCGCCGATGCGCGGTCCAGCGATAAATAGCCAAGCCCGACCGCATCAAGAAACTGGCTTCGCTCCCTGATCTCTTTCAACACAAGGCCGGCTATCTTTTCTTCACGCACGTTCAGCTTAATATCGTCGATCGCTGTGACAAGTTCGGCGATCGGCATGGAGGTATGGTCCGCGATACCGAGGCCGTTGATCTTAACAGCCAGGCTTTCATGCTGCAGACGCGAGCCGTTACATTCCGGGCACGTGACCGGAGCGATCAATTCTTCCAGAGCGGTTCGCACCTTTTCAGACGGTGGATTCTCCATTCTGTCACGCATCGCCCACAACGCTCCGGGCCAGGTGCGCTCAGATCTGTATGTGCCGTGAACGAAAGTCAGCCGTTTTTTTGTGCCGTTGAAGAAGGCATTCTTGATCTCTTCGGGAAGCTCGTAGAAGGGGGTAGCCAGGAGTTCCTCGGCGGGCACACTCCCTACCGGTCGTGTTTCTGCCTTTCGGCGTTTCGGCGGTTCGAGTTTGTCCGCGCCTGTGAATTTTTCGATTATCGCCAGCAGTGCGCCGTGCAGGAACTTAGAACCGGCGTTGTCGGCCTCGCCCAGGAACGTTATCTTTCCCGCCGGCATGCTTTGGTCGGGAGCTATCTTGTTAGCATCTATTTCCATCACGCTGCCAATTCCCTTGCAGCGTTTGCATGCACCGTAGGCAGAGTTGAACGAAAAGGACCGCGGCTCTAGCATTGCGATATTCACACCGCAATTTACACACGCCATTCGTTCGGAAAACAGCTTCTCTTCACCATCGATAACGGAAACCAGAACCGCACCGCCCGAAAGCCGCAACGCCGTCTTGACGCTTTCCGTTATCCGTTCTTCGACGCCTTTCTTTATCAGCAGGCGGTCCACCACGACCTCGATCGTGTGGTTCTTGCGTTTGTCGAGCTGTATCTCTTCATCAAGCTGCCGCATCTCGCCATCAACACGAGCGCGCAGGAATCCGTCCTTATGCAGTTTCTCCAGATCTTTCTTGAACTCGCCTTTCCGCCCGCGAACGATAGGCGCAAGTATCATCACGCGCTCGCCTTCGGGCAGGTCGGTGATACCGGCAACTATCTGTTCCACTGACTGCCGCGTGATCGGCTCTCCGCATTGATGACAGTGCGGCTGGCCGATGGATGAGAAAAGCAGCCGCAAATAATCGTAGATCTCGGTCACGGTCCCAACCGTCGAACGAGGGCTGCGCGAGACAGTTTTTTGTTCGATCGAGATCGCCGGCGATAGGCCTTCGATCGAATCCACATCCGGCTTTTCCAGTTGATCGAGAAACTGCCGTGCATACGCCGACAGCGATTCGACGTAGCGCCGCTGCCCTTCGGCATATATGGTATCGAATGCGAGGCTTGATTTGCCCGAGCCGGAAAGGCCCGTTATGACCGTCAACTGATCGCGCGGTATATCGATATCGATGTTCTTAAGATTGTGCTGCCGGGCACCGCGTACGGTGATCTTCTCGATACTCATTTACAGATAAAACTATCGCCTATAGCCGAAACGAGTATTTTATCAGACCAGAACGGTGAGGTAAACACGAACGGGGCCGCTCTCGGTCACGCCCGATACAAACTACAAAAACCGAAGGACCGCCATCAGGGCGACGATGGAGATCACCAGCCAGAGAATAATGCCCTGCAAGAGCGCCTGATAACCGGTCTTTTTCAGCGTACTGCGTGAAAGGCTTGCCCCGATAAAGAAAAGCGTGACCGTCAGCCCGGCTTTTGCAAGATTGACGCCAGAGTCGAAAAGGCTCGGCGGTATTGACGCAGGAGCATACGTGCGAAAGGCGCTTACCGCGAGAAAGAGAACAATGAACCAAGGAATGGCGATCTTTGCCCGGGTCTCAGAATCTTTATCGCGATAGAGATAAGCGAACAGAAGAGCGATCGGGGCGATCCACAAAGCTCGGGCTAGTTTGACCGTCGTCGCCGTCAGCAGCGCGTCCTGTCCAAACGCCGTCGCGGCTCCAACGACCGAGCTTGTGTCATGGATCGCGATCGCCGCCCAGATCCCGAATTGATTCTGTGATAGCCCGAGTGCATGCCCGATCGCCGGAAAGACGAACAACGCCACCGAGTTCAAGACAAATACCGTTCCAAGCGAAACGCTGATCTCGTCATTCTCCGCATTGATGGCCGGAGCGACGGCCGCTATAGCGCTCCCGCCGCAGATCGCCGTGCCGGATGAAATAAGCGTTGATGTGCGGCTCTCTATCTTCAGCATTTTGCCGACGAAATAGCCGAGTACAAGGGTCCCGAAGATCGTGATGACCGTAAATACGATCCCCTCGCGCCCTGCCTTGTAAATGGCCGACAGGTTCATCCCGAATCCAAGCAGCACCACCGATGTCTGGAGCAGATATTTCGTTATCTTTCCCTGCACCTGCGGGAAAGGATTGCCGATGGTGAACGCGATCGCCAACCCAAGCGCAAGCGCGATCGGCGGCGAACCATACGGGCTGAGGCTAAATAATATGCAGGCTATAAATAGCGCTTTTCGCAGCAGCATTTTTGGCAAGGTCGTTACCCGCTGACTCCGGAACAACTGATAGCTGAGAGCTGAAAGCTGTTCTTTTTACGATCGTGGTTTAGCTGATCGCAACGTGAGAGCCTTTCCCCACCCTCACATAACCCAATATCATTTCGACTTTCCTTGATTCGCAACCGCCTGTTGCGCCGCGGCTATCGCTTCAGCGTCGCCGAGATAGTAACTTTTTACCGGTTTCA
Source organism: Acidobacteriota bacterium (assembly GCA_020853255.1). The sequence continues at coordinate 6,552 of JADYZI010000289.1, read as the reverse complement.
GATCTTCGTCCAGTTCATAGACCAACGGTATGCCGGTCGGAATATTTAGGTTCACGATATCGGCGTCCGAGATATGGTCAAGATGCTTTACCAAAGCACGAAGGCTGTTGCCGTGGGCGGCAATGATCAAACGTTTGCCCGCCACTATCTTTGGAGCGATCTCCCTTTCAAAGTACGGCACAACGCGGGCGACCGTATCCTTCAGGCATTCCGCTTTGGGGAATTTGCCGGGCTCTATCGAGCTGTACCGCGGGTCGTTGCCGAGCCATCGCTCGTCATTTTCTTCGAGCGGCCCCGGCGGCACATCATAACTTCGCCTCCATATCTGCACCTGTTCCTCGCCGTACTCCGCCGCCATCTCCGCCTTATTCAAGCCTTGCAACGCGCCGTAATGGCGCTCGTTCAGAAGCCACGACTTTGTTACCGGTATCCACATCAGGTCCGTCTGATCGAGAACCATCCAAAGCGTACGAATCGCTCGTTTCAGCACCGAAGTGTACGCCTCGTCAAACGCATAGCCTTCGGCCCGTAGAAGTTCACCGGCAGCCTTTGCCTCAGAACGTCCCTTGTCGGAAAGGTCGACGTCCTTCCATCCCGTAAAACGATTCTCTTTATTCCATTCGCTCTCGCCGTGGCGAATGAGTACTAGTTTATGCATATTGTCTAATCTTAGATCGCAGATCTGAAATTTCAAATTTGAGATCTGAGTTCTGACATTTCAAATTTGAGATATCAGACCTGACATTTCAAATTTGGAATTTCAGATCTCAAATTTGAGACGGCCTCGCCAACAAGATAGAGCGAACCCGTCACAAGAATTGTTCCGCCTTCCGATCGCCCGGCCGCAATTTCAAGGGCTTCTTTGACCGTATCGGACAGTGTCACGGTTTCCATTTCGACTGGACCGGGCAGCAGATCTGCCATCATTTGCGGTTCAAGTGCACGTGCATTGTCCGGTTTGGTCAGGATGATCGAATCAGCTTTCGGCGCCAATAATGCAAGCATTTCTTGCGCAGATTTATCGCGCATCGCGCCAAAAACAAGCGTGAGCGGCCCGGTAACGAACTCGTCGAGATATTCACGCAAAGCTCTAGCGCCGGAAATATTGTGTGCACCGTCCAAAAGGAATCGGCCGATCCATTCCAAGCGTCCCGGGTGGCGGGCATTCATAATGCCGGCGGCAATCGCGTCTGTTTCTTCAGTATCAAAGCTTAAATCGAACGGGCTGTCGTATTTGAGCGCCTGAATGACGTTCAGCGCCGTTTCGGCATTTTCGATCTGGTGCCGTCCTTTTAGGCCGAGTGTGACACTCGGGTAGATCAGGCGCGTCGTGTCGATCCGAACTGTTCCGTCTTCGTTCGCGACCACGGTCCACGGATCGTATAGATCGGAACTCACCGCGGCCCCGACGCGAGTGCATTGTTCATGGATGACTTTTAGTGCACGTTCCGGCTGACGCCCGATAACAACGTGGGAATCTGCCCGAATTATCGCAGCCTTCTCGGCCGCGATCTGTTCGATCGTGTCGCCGAGATATTCCTGATGATCAAGATCTATCCGCGTGATCACCGCGATCTCAGCGTTTGCCGCCGTTGTTGCGTCAAAACGGCCGCCGAGGCCGGTTTCGAGTATTGCTAGTTCAACACCGGCTTCGGAAAATGCGAGTAATGCTATAGCGGTCACTTGTTCAAAGAACGTTGGAACGCGTTCGAGCACACCTTGGGCGGCCAGGTCTTCCGAAACGGCCCGCACACGCGTTGCTAATACGGCGAATTCTTCCTTACCAATATCAACCCCGCCGATCCGAACGCGTTCGGTGATCGAAACAAGATGAGGCGAAGTGTAAAGCCCTGTCCTGATCCCGGCCTCAAGGCAGATCGAATCGACGAAGGCACAGACCGAGCCTTTGCCGTTCGTACCCGCTATCTGGACCTTAAAATATTTCGTGTGCGGTTCGCCCAGCGCATGAAGAAGCCTGCCGATATTCTCAAGCCCAAGCTTCATCGTCTCGACCTCATTGCCGAGCGAATAAAGATAGTTTTCAGCTTCAGCGAAGTTCACGCGTTGCCGCCGACAAGCCGCCGATGGTAGTTGATCTGCCCAAGATGGTAATCAAGGTGCGTAGCAAGATGGACCAAAAAATATCCGGTTGTCATCGGATGTCCAAAGACCTCGATCGGATAAGTTTGCTCAAGGTCGGCCTCCGACAGTTTTTCGAGTGTTGACGTAACATCCGCAAGTGCTGAATCGACACCCATCAACAGATCGGCGCGCGGGACAGGGCCGGAAGCAAATTCGTTTTCCCGGTCCCGTATGTATCCGGTCCCGCCAAGCACTGCACCAAAAAAGTGCCGCAGGTTTCCAACCAGATGCAGGCTCAAATTCCCGCCCGAGTTGCTGATCTCGCCCTTCGTTCTCCAAAGATCGGCCTCATCAGCATACGCCTCGATCTCGGAGCGCAATTTGGCAAGGTCGCGTTCGTAGAGTTGGTTCAATATATCGATCACCATAGATTCATTTCCTTCACGCAGCCTGTGCGGAGGCCGCATTCTCAATACCGACTTTATGGCCATATTATAAAACGCCTATTGACCGTTCGTCGAAGCGGCCACAGGCCGTTCGGGGCGAAAGACAAGGCATGGTTGACAGTAATACCGGGTTAGGCTAGAGTTTCGACAAGCTTCACAAAAAAAACAAAAACCTAGGAGGAAGTCTAATGAGGAAACTGCGTGTTCTTGTGTTAGGAGTTCTTTTTCTCTCTTTCTGCCCTTCTATCCTCGCACAAAGCCAAGTCGTATGGCATATGGCGTTCTGCACGGACGGCGATGGGCCGTTGACAAACTGGATCGCTTCGCGGGCGGACGCCGCGATAGCGGGCCGTGATCACGAAAAGGCAAATCCGGGCCATCGATGGGAGATCCTTACCCAACAAGGCAGGGTGGCCGCTGATGGCCCCGGCTGTGCGGCGATCGCCGACGATCCCGCAAGGCCCGATACGGTCCGGGTGGTAAACACGTGTGACGCCTGCCGGATCATTCGAGTCAGCCGCCGATACAAGAATGGCTCGGTCAAAACAAAAGAATTCAAGATCAAGCCAAAAGCCCAAAAACGCTTTCTGAAACAGCCGGACACAGAGATCATCGTCGAAGGCGAATTTGTATGTCCAAAGGGTTAGTTTTGCTGCGGGCCAATTGAAGGTGCCGCTATCAGTTAATCAAAAGCCGATCAGAAGGCAGCTTCTGATCGGCTTTTGTTGTCAGGGTTCTGCGGTGCCCTTTATCAGGCACCGGCGTTGGTTTATTGATAGAACCAGAAGTTCAGCGACTTGGTAGAGCCGTCCTTCAGGGTCATGTCGAACTGGCGGCACGTACCCGCCCAGGCAGCACTCGTCTGCCAGTACATCGTGTACTGTCCGGACTGGAAGAACAGTCCGGGTGAAAGCGTAGCCGGAGCAGACGCCCCGACCGGGCTTCCCGCCGGACATGCGACCTGCCGCGACGATGGCGAACCTGACGCGAAGATGTTCAATCCGCGGTTGCCGCCAAGACTAAAGCTGATCGGCGTCGTGTTTCCAGCCGTCATATAGTTTATTCCCGGCTGGTTCACGATCACACGCCCCGTAAAGCCGGCGAACGGATACAGCACCGTTACCGTGAAGGTTGCCGTCGAAGTATGGCCGCCGGAATCTGTGGCCGTTACGTTCACGGTGGTCGTACCGACGTTGAATACCGAACCCGAAACCGGGCTTGTGGTCACCGTAACGCCCGGACAGTTGTCCGTTGCCGTCGGAAGTGGGAACGTCACCGGCATCGATGTCGCCGAGCCGTTCGGCAGCGTCGCGACGACATTGGTGATCGGGTTGATCGTCGGCGGCGGATCGACAACCGTTACCGTCGCGTTGGCCTGCGACTGTGCTCCCTGGCTGTCAGTGACGGTCAGGATGACGTTGGTCGTCCCGATCGGGAACGGGCCGGAAGGCGTTAGGGTCATCGACACTATGTCAGCCGGGCCATCCGGATCGAATGAACCATTGTTGACGGCCGATGCCGGAACGTTCGCGGTCGTACACGTGCTCGCATTTACGGTGACATTCTGTGCTACCGCGGTCGGCACGTGATTAGGATTGTCACACGGTGTCAGGGCAACGCCGCTGACATTAAGGTTATAGTTAACGCCAATTCCGCCACCTGAATCTACTTCGTTGACAACGATGGTGAAGGTTTGGCCGGCCGTCACGTTGAACGAATAGGTTCTGGACGCCGAACTCGCACCCGCATCCGCTAGATAGTTCGCGGTTATATTTGTCGGATCAAATCCCGCACTGCCGTATGCCGTAGAGTAAAGCCGGATCGCGTTCGCCCCACTCAACGTGACAGTCACGCATCCTGAATTCACCGCGGTGAATACATAGGCATCATACTGACGCGTACCCGTTCCGAATGTGGGCGGCGCGGCCTTAGGTGCCGCGCACGTCGAGATAACGCCGTTTCGATTAAGCCGCAGGTTCTGGAGGCCGGTCGTAGCCGTATAACCATTGCCAGCGGTCGGCGCCGTTGTGTCAAGCGTGCTGCTTATGCTTATGTCTTGCGCAGTTTCGATGATAAACGTCAGAACTTGTGTCCCCACACCGCCTGAATAGTTGACCGTAAGCGTGAAATTGATCGCCGTTCCGCATACAAACCCCTCATGCAGCGTAAAACGCCATGGTGACAAATTTGAACCGCTGCCGGTCAACGCGACAAGGTCCGCGTAAGAACGCACATTCGGGTTCGAGATGGTTACGCCCGGCGTGGTCGTCGTCAACGTCGCGGAAATTGCGGTCGCGGTCGACGCACCGACATTGTTTAGGACCGCGTTAAGCGTGGCCCCTTCACCGCCCTCAAGTTTTCCGTCTCCGTCGCCCGGAGCTTCGGCCGCGGTTGTGGCTCCCAATTCGAGGAACGCCGGGCCGGCAATGCCCAAAGAGCTGATCGCGGGGATCGGCATAAAAATACCGGCACCCGAATCTCTGTCAGTACCAGCGGCCTCGATATCGATCGCGGTGCTGGTCATCGCATTATAAAGCTGTGTGCTGGTCGAACCAGGGCTGGCCGCTTTCAAAAGGGCCATCATTGCTCCGGCCTGCGGCGCCGCCGCCGATGTACCAAAGAACGGAATAAATCCGGGGGTTGTCGTTGTAACACCGTCGGCTGCGGTAATGTCCGGCTTTTGCAGCAATTCGCCGCCCGTCGAAGAAACGTTGCCGGGGGTGATCAGCGAGCCGTCCGCGTTATAGAAGATGCGCCGCGGGCCGTCAGAGCTGAATTGTTCCACCACATTGACCGAGCTGTGAGCATGCGGAAAAGGGCCTACGGCAGCATTGTTCCGCGCCGGGCCGGCCGGTGTTGCCGCCACGCTGATCGTATCGCGGCCTCCGTTGTGGCCGTAAACAACACCCGCGGTCGAGATCGCCAGCACGCCGCGGTTTGTGTTCAGATGGAGAAAGCGGACCGCCGCGGCTGCTTTCTTGACGATAACTATGCGCTGGCCCGCCAAGCGGTTTCCTATATCCTCGACCGGATCGTCATTTCCGTCCTGAGTATTCGTTCCGGCCGCAACAACAGCGGTCCCGGCCGTATTCAATGCATAGACATCGTAGTCATTGCCCGAACCGCCCAGCGGATCGGACCATTTGAGAAGGACACGGCCGTTTACCGTCAAAAGATTGCTGGTGGTCCCGCCACCAAAATCATGAAGTTGGTTCCCGGCGGGGAGCGGTGCCGAAGTTGGGCCGCCGTCAGCAAAGTCGCCTTCCCACGCGCCGGCGGTGTTGTCATTCTTGTTGCCGGAGTTGGCGGCGGACGAAAAATACAATGCTCCGGCCTGTGAACCAACCGTCACATCTTTAACGGCTTGAACGACAATTCCGCCATTTGTCGGAGCGATGATGGAAGCATCCTGTCCGTCCTGAAACGGTGTTTCGACAAAATAGGAAATGTCGTCAATGATAATGTCGCAGCCCGCGGTCCGCAGGGCTTTGATATTTGTGGCGAACTGCGTGATGCTCGGCAAAGCGGTAGCATAAAAAAGCTGTGCCCCGGGGGCTACGTCGTGCACGATCTCAAGCATCGCCGTTCCTTCATCGCCGCTGCCGGCCTGTCCGGGCAGTACCGTAACGTTTGCGGGAAGATCGCCGGTCGCCTGCCTTGCGGCAAGTGTTGCGACGCCGTTTGAGAGGACACCGATCTTAATTCCCGTACCGTTTGTATTGAAGATCTGGCGTGCAATATCGGCGCGATGTGTCTTATCGCTCTCAGCAACGACACTGCCGGCGAACATCCGCTTTCCTGAAAGCGTTTTGGACAAGTATTCGCGCACTTTCGCGGACCGTTCGCCAAAGCTCTGCGGCGAATCAGTTCTGACGGCCGAAAATGGCCGGTCCACAGACGGCATCGGAGCGGGAGCGTCAACTTCGACCGGGCGATCTTCTTTATTCGTCGTATAGTCAAGCAAAGGCTGAATGAATTCTACATCGTCCCTTGCGGCCAGAGTTTCTACGTCCGACAGCGCGAT
>JADYZI010000288.1 GCA_020853255.1 Acidobacteriota bacterium | reverse complement strand
GTCAACTTTCTCAACTACATTCTTAGCATTCACCGGCTGCCAAAAGCTGGGCCAGCCCGTTCCTGAATCGAATTTGTTCGCCGAACTGAACACCTTCAAGTGGCACGCGGCGCAATAATAATCGCCGTCCTCGTGGTTGTCGTGATACTGGCTTTTGAACGGATAATCCGTGCCTTCTTCACGAAGAATGTTGTATTGAGCGGGCGTGAGCAGCTTTTTCCATTCCGCATCGGTCCGCTTGATCTTCACTCCGTCAAAAATCTCATCGCCAGACGGATCGTTCGATCTTGCAATTGCCGGCGCTTCATTTTTAGATTCTGCTGTTTCGTTCTGCGTCGAAGCCGACGACTGCCCGCAGCCAAGTGCAAAACCAATGGCTGTAATAAAAAGTATGATCGCCAATGTCAGGCCTGTTTTGAATTTCATAATCTCACCTCGGTCAAGATAAAAACATCGGGCGGTACGCTCGTGAATCAGATCATATAATTGCAGACCGTTCACCTATTATTCCACTAACATCTGCCCGGACAAAAATGGGGCCGTTTTCTGCCGCGTGCCCGTTAGCGGCAGAGAATGGCCCGTTGAGTTTGTGGGAAGACGTGTCCGGTCATGCTAATTTGGCAGCACGACGGAATCAATTACGTGTATCACGCCGTTCGACTGGCGAACGTCGGCAATGGTAACCGTCGCGGTTCCGCCCTTTTCATCTGTCAGAATAAGGTCGCCGCCACGCATTGAGGCCCAGAGTGTTCCGCCTGAAACAGTGGTCAGCCTGGCCTTTCCGCCGCCGTTTTTGATGGCTTTGGCGATAGCCTTTGAATCCATATTGCCCGCGACGACGTGGTAAGTTAGGATCTTGGTCAGCGTCGCCTTGTTCTCGGGTTTTACTAACATTTCGACGGTGCCCGCCGGGAGTTTGTCGAAGGCTGCGTTTGTCGGGGCAAAGACGGTGAAAGGGCCTTTGCTCTTTAAGGTGCCGACCAGGCCGGCGGCTTTTACGGCCGCGACAAGCGTTGTATGGTCGGCCGAATTTACGGCGTTGTCCACAATGTCTTTTGTCTTATACATCGCGGCACCGCCGACCATCGGGTTGCCCGATCCCATCATTTGTGCGGAAACCGCAACATTGCCGAGAGCGAAAACACCAACCGTGAATAAAATTGAAAGTGCAAGATTTTTCATTTTGTATATCCTTCCTTTGAATCGTTTTTTATCGCAATCCCTTTCGGGCGTACACCCAAGCTTTCGCGCGGTGATCGGTGGCGGATTCAAAAAAAGTTTGCTGACTCGATTCAAGAAAGGACGCGGATCAAGCGGATCTAGCAGATAAATTCGGATCTGAATTGGCATATCCGCGTAAATCCCCTTGATCCGTCCGATCCCCGTTCAAGAACGCTCCGAGATCAGACCCTGGTCATTCAACTGACTCCGTTTTCATGTTTCCGGCGAACTTAATACTTGTTGGAATAAACGAAGTAACGTTAAGCGATCTAACAATAAAGTTCGTGATAATCTTGAGATAAACCGAATGAAGAAACAGCTTGAAAGAAAACATTCGCTTGCGATACGGTGGCTGCATTGGGTCAACTTTCCAGTGCTCGTGATGATGATCTGGAGCGGAATGCTCATCTACTGGGCGAATGCGGTGTATAGCATCCGTATTTTCGGGACCGAGTTTTTTCATTTCTTCCCGCCGTGGTTTTATGAATTTCTCGGCATTCCGTATCGGCTCGCCGAAGGCCTTCAACTTCATTTCTTTTTTATGTGGCTGTTCGCGGTGAACGGGTTGATATATGTCGTTTACCTCGCCGTATCGGGCGAATGGCGGGCGATATTACCGGTTCCGGGTTCGTTTGGGCGTGCGGTTCGGGTTGCGCTTTATGATGCGAAGATCGTTAAAAAACTTCCGCCGCAGGGGAAATATAATGACGCGCAGCGGATAGCATACACGGTCGTAATTCTGGTGGGAGCCGGTTCGGTCGTCACAGGTTTGGCGATATACAAACCGCTTCAACTTGCGTGGCTCACCTCGCTGCTCGGCGGCTACGAATGGGCGCGTTGGGAGCACTTTTGGCTGACGATATTGTTTGTACTTTTCTTTGTCGTTCACGTCATTCAGGTCGCAATGGCGGGATGGGCAAATTTTCGTTCGATGGTGACTGGTTATGACACGGTTGATGTGGAACCGGTCGCAGCTGTGCCCGACCTTTCTGAGAGCGAAGGAGTTCGCGTATGAAAAAGGGTGAGGTTCTTCTTGAAAAGGTGCGTGAGCTTAACACCGCTGAGAGTGACGAACGCGAGAACACGGCGATCATTTTAAATGAAAAGAAGAAAGTCGGCCCGCCGGTCGATGCCGCGACAGCGAAACGCGAAATGTTTGCTCGCTCGCGTCGTTCGTTTTTGGTAGGCGGGGCCGCCGCGCTTCTCGGCGTTTTCGGTTGGCGTTGGATGCCGGATGAAACAAAATATAATTTGCTCCGCCGCACTTTCGAATTCAATGAAAAGGTCAGCCAGTTTTTCTACCGTCCATCAAGGCTTGCTCCGGAATTTCCGCCAAGCCGTATTTCGCAGCGGCGTGTGAATGGGATGATCGGCATCGATAAGGAACTAGATGCGTCGGCGTGGACGCTGAGTGTCGGAGGTTTGTATGGACGCGTGGACGACCTCGTCCTCACGCTTGACGACATCAAAGCTCTGCCGCGAACTGAGATGATAACCGAGCTGAAATGCATCGAAGGCTGGAGCATTATTGTTCAATGGGCAGGTGTGCGATTCTCTGATTTTGCCGCTAAATATTTGCCGAATACGATCGACGGGAGCCGGCCGGATGTTGCGGGCCGTCCCGAAAAACTTGTGCCGTATGTTTCGCTCTCGACACCGGACAACGGATACTTCGTAGGCTGGGATATGCCGAGTATTCTTCATCCGCAAACACTGCTTGCGTATGAAATGAATGGCGAACCGCTGCTGCCCGAACACGGTGCTCCGCTGCGTGTTGCGTCGCCGACTAAATACGGTATCAAGCTTCTAAAGCGCATCGGCCGCATCGAATTCACCGCCGAAAGGCCGGGTGATTATTGGGCCGAGAGCGGTTACGATTGGTATTCGGGGCATTGATGATGAGAGCAACAAACTGAAGTTTGTTGGACATTTTGGGCCGCATTCTGAAAGTATTGCCGCGTGGAAGATCTTGCGTCGTTTTACATCAACGAAGAATTCGTTCGAACTTCGGTGTCGTCTGCTGAGCATG
>JADYZI010000287.1 GCA_020853255.1 Acidobacteriota bacterium | reverse complement strand
CCGCAAGTTTCCCACATTCCCACAGCTTCTGCTGCTACTGGATAAATATAATGAAAGAAAAATCTAAAACCAAAACCGGACATTTGATGTGCTAACAAAATAGGACATCTTCATTTGCTAATAACAGTCATACGCAGCGGTTCGAGAATATTGGTGGAGTTCTGATCGAATGGTGCCGGGTTTCTACTTGGCGTCCTTGGCGTTAGCTAACACCTGGTTTCACGCAATGCCGCAACGGCCGCAAAGAAACACCAAGGATACAATTTGAGCCGAGCATCAATATGTTAGGACACGATCAGATCGACTCACCGCGATCGATCGTCTGCGGTACGAAACAATGCAAGCAATTTCGCGGATCTTATAGAACCTGCCTACCCGCACAAAACCGCTCCGCCGTTGATGTTAAGCACTTCTCCGGTGATGTGCCGCGACCAGTCGGAGAGCAAAAAACATATCGCGAGTGCAATATCGTCGGTTGCGGCCATACGGTTTAATGGGATCGAATTCAAAACGGTCTGCTTATAATCCTCATCTTCAAAAACCGGACGCACCATTGCGGTTTCGATCCACCCAGGAGCGACGGCGTTAACACGAATTTTCGGACAAAGCTCAGAAGCAAGCGCTTTCGTAAATGAAATTTGACCACCCTTTGACGCGGCGTAGTTCGAATAATTCGCTTCGCCCCGCTGGCCGGCCGTGGACGAGACCATCACGATCGCACCGCTTGCCTGCTTCTTTATCGCCGGCACACACGCCTTCGTCATCGCCCAGGCTGATTTCAGGTTTGTGTTGAGGACTTTATTCCAAACCTCTTCGGTCATGTCCTCGATCGGCGCTCCTTCCCAAATTCCCGCGTTGCATACAAGCAGGTCGATCCGCCCAAATCGTTCTAACGCCTGCCGCGCCAGCTTCTGAGCCTCGACCAGGTCCGAAACATCCGCCTGCACTGCTATCGCTTCGACACCTTTGTTTTGGCACAGCCCGACCACATCCAGAGCATCTTCTTCACTCTTCAGATAATTGATGACAACATTCGCTCCGCCCTCGGCAAGCCGCAAGGCGGTCGCCCGACCAACGCCGCGCGATGCGCCTGTGATAATCGCGGTTTTTCCCTCAAAGAGGTTAGAAGGCAGGGCCGGATTCGATCGTTCCACCATAATCGTGTTTCAGGGATTATGGGTTCATACGCGAATTTGAGCAAATTAGGGCGGATGATTCTACAAACAAAAACGACCGACCATTTTGCGTCCGCCGTTTCAGTATTGGATCGGCTTCGCCTTAAATAGATTCGTCATTATCCAATCGGAGCTTTATAAACTGGGCAAACATAATAGTTATTGGTGCCGTTAGCAGCATTCCCCAGCCAAAATAATCGTAACCCGTAAGGATCGAAAATATTTGACAAACAACGGTCAATAAAATGCTCGACGACAATATCGCTCCGACGACCTTCCAATACCGGAGGTCACTAAGCCGGCCTAAACCCAGCAGCACGAGGAACGAATAGATCATCAGAGCCCCAAATAATTCGAGGAGCATTCCCTCAGGCCAGTTTCCGCTCAGGACAAAAAGTGAGGACATCATTACACAGCAATGTATGGCGAGGGCACCAGGGAGAAATAGAAACACCCATTTCACGGTTTTCAGAATGGTATCGAGAACCGTCAACTCCGGTTGATCAGAGAGCGGTCCGATCGCGTACGAACTCGCATGCGGCGCGATTGCGGCGGGCAGCGGCTCCAATGGAGCGGCAAAATTCATATCTCTGAGGTCTTCGGCTTCTATCGTCTTTTTCATATAATGCAGACAAGCGGGAAAATGGCGGGCCAAGATAATGTTAGCCGATTTGCGCCCGGCGATTCAATAGATTTCGAATGCCCTATGGACGACACAAACCTCCTCGAAAACCAACCTGTTGCCTGGACACCAACGCCCGAAGTTTTCGAACGCTCGCAGCTAATGCGCTTTATGAAACAGGTCGGCGTCTCGACCTGGAGCGAGCTTTACGAATTCTCGATCCGCGATGTCGAGAAGTTTACCGAAGAGGTTCTGAAATTCCTCGACATCAAATTCGACCCGCCATACGAAAAGCTGCTTGATACATCGAGCGGGATTGAGTTTCCGAATTGGTTCGAACGGAACGCGGACACTCTTGTCCGCAATGAGGGCGAAGCCCGAAAGGGCTGGCACACGCGAGGATTCCTGCCCCACTTCGATGGCGGGACGACACAGTTCATCACCTTCCGGCTCGCCGATTCGCTTCCGCAATCGGTCCTTCGCAAACTCAAACTCGAACTGGAACATGAAAAACTCTCGAACCCTTCGCGAGAATATAGAAAACGGGTGGAGGAGTACCTGGACCAGGGCATCGGCGAATGCCTCATGAAAGATGCACGGGTGGCGGACATTGTGAGCGAAACAATACTCAATGAAGGTAGCCGGAGTTGTATAGTGTTCAGTTGGGTCGTAATGCCGAATCATGCACACATTCTCCTACGCCCCCAGGATGGCCATGCGATCCCGGCAATAATGAAGCGGATAAAAGGTGTCTCCGCCCGGAGAATAAACCAGTTGCTCGGCCGGTACGGCTCCGTTTGGCAGCCGGATTACTTCGACCGCTACATACGCGACGCTGAGCATTTCCACAAGACGGTCCGATATATCCATAAGAATCCCGTTAAGGCAGGCTTGTGTTCGGAGCCGGAAGACTGGAAGTTCAGCAGCGCCAGTCGGAACGCGGACACTCTTGTCCGCAATGAGGGCCGCTTCGGCCCGAACGGGCCGCGAACCGCTCAAGCGATCGACGAATCAAAGCCAGCTTCGCCGGAGGAACCGGCGATTGCGGACAAGAGTGTCCGCGTTCCATCCGCCGGCCTAAACATTACCGAAATGTGCCTCGACCGCTGGCAAACGGACGAGATGAAAGACCAACCGGCGGTTATCTATGAAGCGGAGGACCATTCAAACTGGTATAAGACCTACGAAGAACTACTCATTGATGTGGAATCTATCGCAAGCGGTCTACGTTTCAATGGACTCGACAAAGGTGACGCCATCGCGATCCACATGCCTATGGCAATTGATACCGTCGTAGCGCTTCTTGCCATCAATCGAATCGGAGCGATTGCGGTTCCCGTGTTCTCAGGATACGGCGTGGAAGCTATCGCTAGTCGAATGAACGCCGTACGAGCGAAAGCTCTCTTCACATGTGAGAGTTTCGACCGGCGCGGCAAGGCCGTGCATGCATTTGATACTGCGAGACTAGCTGTTGAGAGGTGCCCTACCATCAAAAAGGCTGTCTGTGTAACAAGTCCCTGGTCGAATATTCAATTTCCAAATGAGAGGTACATCAAGTGGAGCGACTTATTAAGTTATCAATTCCTAGCTGTTCCTGATGATGAATGGCAAGATCTGCAATTCGCCGAACCTACCTCCGCCGAAGACCCGCTCATAATCCTTTACACCTCCGGCACGACGGGCAAGCCGAAGGGCATTGCGCATACTCATGCGAGTTTTCCGATCAAGGCGGCGCAGGACATGGCGTTTGGGACGGACGTCGGACGTGGGACGCGGATCTGCTGGTACACCGACATCGGTTGGATGATGGGCCCGTGGCTGATCTACGGAGCGCTGATCAACGGCGCGACGATCTGCATCTACGACGGCGCACCCGATTACCCAACGCCGGACCGCATGTGGGAATTTTGCGCCAAGCACAAGGTCGAGGTCCTCGGTATCTCACCGACGCTTGTGCGGGCTTTGGCGGCACACGAAGAACGGAACGCGGACACTCCTGTCCGCAATGAGGGCCGCTACGGCCCGAACGGACAGCACATTACTCAAGAGCCCGCGAAACCCGCGCCACCTACGCCGGAGGAACCGGCGATTGCGGACAAGAGTGTCCGCGTTCCACCGCCGCATCAACGCCACGACCTCAGCAGTTTGCGCATCTTCGCTTCGACCGGTGAGCCGTGGAATCCGGCCCCTTGGTGGTGGCTGTTCGAAAAAGTAGGCAATTCAAAGCTGCCGATCATCAACTACTCCGGCGGCACCGAGATCGCGGGCGGCATTTTGATGGGCAATCCGTTGCTGCCGATAAAGCCGTGTTCATTTCCAGCACCATGTCCCGGAATGGACGTGGATATTTTCGACGAGAACGGTGAACCAGTTAAGCCCGGCGAGGTTGGCGAACTCGTCATCAAGCAGCCTTGGATCGGAATGGCCCGCGGATTTTGGCAGGAAAAGGAACGTTACCTCGAAACTTACTGGAGCCGATTCAAGAACATCTGGGTCCACGGTGATTGGGCAATGCGCGACGCGGACGGCCACTGGTTCATCCTCGGCCGCAGCGACGACACGCTAAAGGTCGCCGGCAAACGAGTCGGCCCCGCCGAGGTCGAAAGCATCCTCGTCTCGCACCCGCTCGTGACCGAAGCAGCCGTCATCGGCGTCCCCGACGAAACAAAAGGCACGGCGATGGTGGCGTTCTGCGTTTTGTCGGATTCCTCACCACAAAGACGCAGAGACACAGAGAAAAAGGCAGAAACACGACCGGTAGGGAGTGTATCCGACTCGGCGGATGTGCTTCAAAAGGAGCTAAAAGCCCTCGTTGCCCGCGATATGGGCAAGCCGCTCACCCCGTCAAAGATCCATTTCGTCTCCGCCCTCCCCAAAACCCGCAATGCCAAAATAATGCGGCGAGTAATAAGGTCGGCCTATCTGAACGAAGACCCTGGAGATCTTTCGTCGCTTGAAAATCCGAAGGCAGTCGATGAGATACGCGAGACAAACAAATGAGAGTAGTTCGATGCAAGGAAGCACCGAGGAAATCCTCTTGAACACCTGAATCTTTTTTAGCTTTAAAAATGTGGTGCGGCTTGTGATTCTGGAATTCACAAGCCGCAGATTGTTTTTGGAAGGTTTTCCTGAAGGAACGCGGAGTTGATAGGCAAAAGGCGGTAATTATGGGGTTGGAAATGTGCTGGCGAACAAACTTCTCCGCTTATTTGTTCGTCTGCACGGAAACTTTTTCATTTGATCGGCGAAGCCCGAATTTTCTTACTTCGCGGGCGACCGTATCCGGATCGTTTTTCAAATAATGTATCTGCTCCTGTAGCGACAAGTTGTTGCCGGTAACGGCCTGGATCCGCTGTTCAAGCATCTCATTCTCGG
>JADYZI010000286.1 GCA_020853255.1 Acidobacteriota bacterium | reverse complement strand
GATACATCTGTTACCCAGATCACTACTTATTCACCAGTTGCTTAAACCAATGATTCCATTATCCTCACTATGGACTCTCGATCATACTCACACGCGGAACTGAGGCAGGTCCACGCCCTTTCCGACCGACATTCACCCAACGAATACTTCGATCGCGAAAGCGTGCTGATCGTAGATGACTCGCCGACCGTGCGCGCCAGCCTGCTTCGTCTGCTAAAACAGCACTATGAGTGCTGCGAGGCCGCGAATGTGGCGGAAGCACTCGAGAAGCTGAAGACCGCCCCGATCAGTCTTGTGATAACCGACGTGATAATGCCCGGCCTTTCGGGTGTTGAACTGCTGCGCATTGTCATGGACCGTTATCCGCAAACTGCGGTGATCGTTGTGTCAAGTGTTGACAGGCCGCAGCGGGCTCTTGACGCGGTGCGGCTCGGTGCGTTCGATTACTTGATCAAACCATGTGACGAAGAGGTGCTTGAGCTGACAGTTGCCCGAGCGCTGGAACGCCGCCGTCTGCTGATCAACGCCGCAAAGTACAAGACCGATCTAGAAGAGCGCAACCGCGAACTCTCTGAGCGCAAGGCGCACCTTGAACGCCTACAGGCGGAGATCGTCCACAACGAAAAAATGGCGTCGATCGGGAAACTGGCGGCTGGCATCGCACACGAGATCAACAATCCGGTAGGATTCGTTTCGGGCAATCTCGAATTTCTGGGCCAATGCGTCAACGATCTGATCCGGTTGATCAACCTGTACGGTGATGCCGGCCTGCCTGAACCGGTTGCGTCGGCGGCAGCGGAGCTAAAACAGCAGATAGATTACGACCGGATGACCGTTGACCTGACGGAGGCCTTGAGCGATTGTCAGGCCGGCGTCGGCCGCGTGCGCGAGATCGTACAAAACCTGCGAACCTTCTCGCGGCTGGACGAAGCCGAATTGAAACGCACCGATGTACACGAAGGGCTGGACTCTACCATCAGGCTTCTTTCGCGATATTTCAGCGGCGGCGGAGCATCGCTTGTCCGCGAATATGGAGATGTTCCTGAGATCGACGCATTTTCGGCAAGGCTCAATCAGGTTTGGATGAACCTGTTGGTCAACGCGGCACAAGCGATCGGCAAGGGGCCGGGCGAGGTATGTGTCCGTACTTTTTCAAACGAAGATTCTGTCGTCGTATCGATTTCCGATACAGGTGCCGGCATTGCCCGCGAAGACCTGAACAGAATTTTCGATCCATTCTTTACCACCAAGCCGGTGGGTGAAGGATCGGGCCTCGGGCTGTCTATCGCGTTCGGAATTGTCGAACGCCATAACGGCCGCATCGAGGTCCAGAGCGAACCAGGGAAGGGAACCACGTTCAATGTAATTCTTCCGCAGCAAATGGACGCCGCAGCAGAAACGCGGGCGGCCGCCTAAATGCTTCTCGCCCCTAGCCACAGCTAGTGGCAATCGAAGCTGATCAATTGTCAGTACATCCTGTACCTCACGAGGAAATAGATGCAATACAAAATACTTTTTGTTGACGACGAGACCGCAAACCTTCGGCTGCTTGAACGCCTGTTTCGCAACAGCTATGACATTTACACCGCCTCCACCGGTGACGAGGCGCTTGACCTATTGTCGGTCCACGACATCGCTCTGATCGTCTCAGACCAGCGGATGCCGGGAATGACCGGCCTCGAGTTTCTAAAGCTCGCCGCCGAACGCCGTCCCCAGACGGTCCGGATAATCCTGACGGGTTATACGGATGCCAACGATCTTGTTGACGCCATCAACTCCGGCGTCGTCTATAAATATGTGACGAAGCCCTGGGTCAACGAAGAGCTAAAGCAGACCGTGCAGCGTTCGCTTCAGCACTATGAAAGTACACGCGCACAGCGGCGGCTGCAGACCGAGAACGAACGTCTGAAATCGCGGCTGAAGAGCGCGACGGACGGTTGTGTCGAGATGGTCCTTACAATGCTTGAAACGCAGTTCCCAAAACTTCGCGAACGCGCTGAGCGAACGGCTGCCGTGGCCGCTCTTGTCGGAGAGCGGTTTGTCGAGATGGATCGGGAAAGCCGGGAAACACTTCGGCTTGCCGCAATGCTGCATGAGGCGGTCCTGTTTACGGCACCAAGGGAAATTCGGGAAAAAGGGCAGCAGATAGACGAACACCGCACGGCTCTCGGCAAAGCTCTCGATGCGGGAGCGGCGGCGATCGACTCGGTACCCGAACTGGCCGAAGCAACGGGCGTTCTTAGATTTTTATTCGAGAGTTACGACGGCCGCGGCTTCCCATTCGGTTTCGCCGGCGCTCAGATCCCTATGTCCGCCCGCATCCTTGCCGCCGCCAGCACCTACGACCAACTCCGCCAGCCGGGACCCGGCACCGAACCACTCACCCACCGCGACGCTCTCGATTCGCTCCATAGCGCCTCCGGAACGAGGTTTGATCCTGAAGTCATCGCCGCCCTAGCCGATGTTTGCACCTACACCGATCTGTATCAGCCGGAGGAGGTTCTTACACTTGCTTGAGTGAAAACGACCTCGGTCAGTCTCCAAGCTGAGCGGCGACCTCGTTCAGGAATCCCGAGCCGAGATCCAAATTGGTGTCGGCAAACGGATCGACTTTGCTTTTAGTCGGCGGATTCAGATCTCTGATGGTTTCGATCACTTTCCATGGATCGTATTCGCTCGGCCGGTCGTTCTCTTTATCGAACGGTGTTGGGTTGATTGGATCGGGGTCAAAATTATTGAAGGGTTTCTCAGTTGTGCCGGACGGCGTTCCGCCCTCACCGTAAGATTTCACTGAAATCGCCGCCGCTATTACCGCCAGCACCGCCTGCGCCGAAACGCCGCCAGCACTACCACTCGTCGGAAGCCGCTCACCCTGGTGCCGGTGGATTATCCGGTCCTCCACCGTCCCCGCCGCCCGGACCACCACCGGGGCCATTCGGTCCGCCGCCCCCGCCTCTCGGGCCACGACTGGGGCAGCTACTCGGGTTATCTGAGGAATTTCTAACAGCGTCAATGACATTCGATATAAGATTGAAAGCAGCATTTCTATTGAATGGATCGTTAATAGGGCCTACCACACCGCCAAAAGTCCCCGCCGGATCATAGAAATTGACCGGGTCCGCAGAAACATAGCTGTAAAGATTAGTGTCGCCGCCGTCGAACAGAATCGAGTCTTTCGCTGTCCAACGTCCAGTTTCGGCATCATAGTCTCTTGCGCCGAAGCGTGTGAGTTTTGTTTGCGTGTCGTAAAGTCCGCCCGCGAAGGCGAACGGCTGGAAGCCAGGATTCGTGTCGTTCAGGACAACGCCGAATTCGTCATAGTCGATCCGCTGAGCGATCGCGCCGGTCGCCGTGTCAACGACTAGACGAACACTTCCGAGATGGTCGGCGATGATCCGATACGTCGTGCCGCCGCGGATCATGTAATCGGGCGTGTTCCGGCGGCTGCCATAAACAAAACGGCTGACGATGTTGTTCGAACCGTCGAGTTCGGCAACAGGTTCAAGCTGGTCTTGATAAAGGAAACCCTGTGTCAATGTACCGTTGACACGCTTGCCGATGCGACGGTCTTGTCCGTCGATCAGATATTCGATTTGCGTTCCATTAGGCAATGTTACGTTTCGCAGATTTCCGACAACGTCGTACGAAAACTGCGTTGCGTTCGCTCCATTCGTCTTGCTTTGAAGCTCGCCGTTGGCTGTATAAGCATAGGTCGTTGTCCCGTACTGCGTAAGCCGATCCTGGGCGTCGTACACCGCGTTAGTGATGTTGCCGCCGACATTGATGCTCGTGCGATTGTTGTTGCTGTCGTAGGTGTAAGTTACCAGCGGCTGCGGCGCACCGTTGACCGTTACTGTCGCCAATCGCCCGGTAAGATCGTACCCATATGCATAGGTGGTCGTTCCGCCCGCAATGGTTTCGGTCTTTTGCGTGACTCTTCCAAGCTTGTCATAGATGTATCCGACGTCAAACAAGGTCGTTGTATTGAACTTGGCATTGTAATTCGTCGCTTCGCCAAAGCCGTTGTAGGTAAACGCGTCGTTAACACTGCTCAATGCCGAGCCGGAGAGCAGTCCGTTCACCGGATCACGAGTTAGGGCAAGGCTACCCGCATTCGTCAACAGATTATCGTTGTCGTACGTAAAGTTGACCGTGTTTGCACCATTAACACTCTGTGATGCGACGCGGAAATTGTTGTCGAAAGTTTGAGAAACATTCCCCGCGACAGTTCCCGTCCAGGTCTGTCGCGTACGCAGGAAACCGTCATACTGATAACTAACGATGCCGCCATCGGGAGCCGTTATGCTGTCGAGCAAGCCCGTTGTCGCATTGTACCCATGAGCATAGATGCCGTTGGGAACGGTAAGCGTTTGCAGTCTTCCCGCCGCGTCGTAAGCGTAATTGATCTCAAGCGCGTCGGGCCTTGTGACGCGCGTGATGTCACGGTCAAGATTGTATTCATAGGTCGTCGTGCTGCTGCCGCCGACATTCGGGGCCGTGTACGAGGCGACCAGATCGACCGGCGTATAGGAAAACGTGTGGGCCGGACGTCCCGGAGGCGTTAATGATGTCAGATTTCCCTTCGCATCATAACCGAACGCAATCGTTCGCGTATCCGCCAGTGTTCGCTGAGTTACGCGGCCAGCGAGATCATATGCGAAACCTGTGATCTGATTTAGCGGGTCAGTGGATAAGGATATGAAGCCCGCGGCGTTGTAGGCGAGGGTGTATGTTCGCGCCGCCGCGCCGTTGCCCGCTTCGGCGATGCTCAAGCGCCCTCGTGCGTCGTAGGTAAAGTTGCTCGCGAACAGGTTGGCCCACTCAAGCTGCGTAGTGCGGCCTTGGGTATCGATCACTCGCGTGAACTGGCGATTCTCAGGCGTGGTTAACGCATATGTTCGATTCGATGCCGTGAATTGGTCCGTGTAAATCCGACCGTTGATATTTAGTGTGTCTGTTTGGGTCGTCAGGCTTAACGGATCGCCGGGCGTCGCGAGTATTGCCGCGCGCGCAAAGGCTGCATTTAAATTCAAACCGCCCGGTGTTGCAACTGTTGTATTCGTAGTGATCGGTGCCTGAAGCTGCCAACGCGGTTCGCCGCTTTCCGTTTCATTCCTTATCGTTCCGTCCGGTACTGAGAGCGTCGAGGTGCCGTCACCGCGTTCGGTTAAGTGCGACTGCGTTCCATCGGGGAAGGTGTTTTCCCGTTCGCGGTCGCCGTTCGAAAGGTTGTTTATCTGATATGTGGTCTGGCGGTTTAATGCCGTATCGTGGGTAACGGTGAAGTTCACTCCGGCATCCGTCCGCGTGAGCGTCTGGAAACCTGTTGCCGCGTCATCGTCACGGATGAGCCGGCCCTGTGCATCGTAGGTAAAGGTATTTTCGTTGTTTCGCGGGTCGGTCTCGGTCAGCATCGATCCACCGGCGGAGTATGTGAATTGATACTGCTCGTTGTTGGGATTCGTGATCGTCGCAAGATACCCGTTTCCGTCAAGGGTGAAACTCGTGAGCTGGTTGTCTTGAGACCTGATCCCGGTCGGATCGCCGGACCCGTCCCGTTCGATCGTCGTCGTGTTGCCATCGCCATCTACGACGGTCGTCAAGCGTCCGGCACTGTCGTAGCTGAATGTCAGCAGCGTCGCGTTCGTGAGCGAGTTTATCGTTCGCAGATGCCGCCCCTGGGCGTCGAACTGGAATAGTTCTGTGCCGTCTTCTGAAGGGATCGCGATCTGTGTTCCGTCAAAACTCGGGAGCGGCGATGAGATCTTGCGGACCTTTGCTTCGGTGAAATCGAAGGTAAAGCCTCCAACGGTATAGATACTTCCGTCAGGTGCAAGCCCGATCGATGACAGCCGCATCTGTGACTGCAACGCCGGGCCGCCGTCGCCTTGCGCGCCGATCTGCCCGTTCCCGGCCACACCCTCGACGATGCCGTCAGGGCGAATACGCCTAACGCGCCCGCCAGTCGGGAAGACATAAGAAACGACATATAGTGAGCCGTCAGGGCCAAGCGCCATTGACCCGGACTCTATCTGATTTGCCGCTCTGAAGATGAAATTGGTCTGCAGCGCTTGTAAACCATCGGGCGAACTGCCGAATACGCCGGTACCGGCATAAGTCGATATCGTTCCGTCAGGCGCAATGCGGCGGATGCGGTTGTTGTCCTGATCAATGAAATAGACATTGCCGTCGGGAGCTCCGACGATGTCGCCCGGATAGTTCAACTGTGCCTGAGTCGCGAGGCCACCGTCCCCGCTGAAGCCGATCGTACCGTTCCCGGCAATAGTCGTGATGATGCCGTTAGGGTCGATTCGGCGGATTCGCTGATTGAGCATATCACTGAGGTATATGCTCCCGTCCGGCATAGGATAAAAGCGGGTTGCATTGCTGATGGCCGCGTTGAGAGCGGGACCGCCGTCGCCACTGAAACCGTCAAGGGCGAGTCCGGCAACTCGGTGAAAGATGCCGTCGGTTGTAACGCGCCAGACATTGCGACCGCCGCCGATATACACGCTGCCGTCAGTTGCGACTGCAACGCGAATGACGTTGCCGAACGAAGCGTTCAACGCAGGACCGCCGTCGCCGCACGGGAAATTTGAAGGATTGCAGCCGCCGCCGTTACCCGCAAAGGTCGTGATGATTCCATTCGGCGCCACCTTACGGATCCGAGCGTTACCCGAATCAGCAACATAAACGCTTCCGTCAGGGCCAACCGCGGTACCGTAAGGATCCATGAAGCGCGCATCGCGCACATTGCCGCCGTCGCCAGCGAAACCTCTTAGTCCGCCGCCAAATGTGTCAATGACATTGTTGACCGTTTGGACATCCCGCTGTTTGCCATTACCTTCAAAAAGCTTCTTGCCCACGACGTCGTAGGCGTGATGTTCGCTTAGGCTCCAACCGCCCAGAGATTCCTGCGGAGCGGTGTAAGAACCAAGCAATAGCCTTTGGACGCGGTGGATAGTGATCTCCTGTCGAGTGTTTCCTGTGATCGGCACCCCATTCCCGTTGTAGCCAAAGGTTCCAGTGTTCTGATAGACTCCGTCATAGACATTGCCGATGTCTATCGTTGCCTCCTGCTGCCCTTGCACGGTGCGTCCAAAGGCGTCGAGTCCATCCCACGTGAACGTCGTGCTCTGATTTGCCTGGGCCGGGAAGTTAAACTCGTGGATCTGCCCTGCGATGGTCAATTTCATCTCTATCCGTTTGACCGGGCCGACGAGTGTCGCTCCGCTCAGCGGGATCCTAGCCGTGTAGTTGCTAACATTACCGCGCGGCCGGGTACTGTCATAGCGGAGAAAGTATGGCGTTCCTGTGATACCGACCTCTTCGCTGAGCCGCTGGTCCTGCATTCCGATGATGCAGCCTTCTCCTTCGCACGGGTCGTTGGGCCCACCGCTGCTGCTTCCGCCGCCGCTGGCACTACCGCCATTCGGCGGCCCGGCATTGGAGGGCGGCCCGAATGCCCAATTTGAATCCCACGAAGAAAAATGAAGAAGTGGCACGCGCCACAGGCTCTGGTTCACTGTGTAAAGTGTCGCGAGTGTTTGCCGCTCAGCAGTGTTGATCCCAAGCGCTGCGTACTCGGGATCGGTTGCGGGAGTTCCATTGCCGTTCAGATCAAGATTTGCTGTACCGTTCGTGATCGACAGTATTTTTACGACGCGCCCACTAATTGACGGAAGCCAGATTCCCGTTGCTTTGTCGAATGAGCCGGACGGGACGTTTATTCCGATCGGAAAGTTCAGGAAGTTCTCGTTGTACTGAACGACGGGCTGACTGAATGTCGTATCGACAGCATTGAGTGCCGTCGCTTCATCAATGGCGTACTCGGAAGCATAAGTATAGGCGCTCAACGGCGGGAGATCACCGGGCATCGTTTCCGGGCCGTTCACGCCGACCGTGAATTCACTCGCACGAACGTTCATTGTCGTCAGCGGCACGATGGAGTTGTCGGGCAGTCGCATCGTTGCGGTTGTTCCAGGCTTGAACATGAGGCGCGTGCGCCGTGTTCCGCTGCTGTCTGTGATGATCCCGCTTTCGGCTACTTGTATCGGCAGAGGTGAATTCAGGTCGATCAAAGTGACGCTGCCGTCGTACGGGATCATCACGACATCGTCAACCGATCCGTAATTTTGCCATTTGGCCTTTTCTTCGCGCTGGACGGAGATAAAGCCGAGCTTCTCGTATTTGACATTCAGTTCACTTCCCCCGTTGACGACAATGTCGAACATGCCGTCGGCCCTTGTCAGCGTTTGACCAAGCTCAGGGTGACCAAGAACTGTCACCTTTACTTTTGAGAGCGGCTGATTTGCCTTGTTGACTACGCGTCCGCGAAATATCGCAACACGATCCTCTTTTATAGTTCCCGGAGAAACGCCCGTTTGGATCGCGTTTGGGCCTTCGTACAGGAATTTCGTGGCGTCAAACGGGTTTGTTGCGACAGTCGGATCGACCGGAGGAGCAATAGTGGTTGGATCAGGCGGCGGCGGTACAGGGTCTGGATTGACGGTGATCTGCACGTCATCGAATGCTGTAAAAGCTCCATCGCGCGCGGTTAATCGAAGCACATAAACTCCCTGCGTGTTGAAGATCGCGGTATTTGCCGGATCGGTCGCATCGCTGAACAAGACCGTTTGCGGTCCGCTCAGCTTGGTCCATAAGGCCGGTACAGGGTTGCCGTTTCCGTCCGTTGCGGTACCTGTCAGTGTTGCAGTGTTTGGCAGAGTGATAGCTTGATCGGGCCCCGCGTTCACACCAGGCCCCGTCGGCGTTGGCGGCGGAGCCGCGGGACATTGGGCGCGGATCAATACGACGTATCTTCGGGCCGAAGCTCGCAAAGAGAAATCAGCCGGCAACGATGGGTTTGGTACTGTGAAGGTTGCCGTAACCGGGGCGAATGTTCCAATCGGAAACGGCGGTATATTCACCGTCGCATTCGTTGCGGTCACGACGGAGAAGCCCTGCAAGCCCGCCCCAACATTCCTCGTGTCAACGGTAACGGAACCAGGCCCCGCGGTTATTGCGTCAAACCCGGCCAAACTGCCCGGGTATACTTCTGTCACCGTTAAGGTTGGGATGCACACGTTGGGAGTCGGTGTTGGTGCAGGTGTTGGCGTCGGCGTCGGCGTCGGTGTCGGCGTCGGTGTCGGTGTCGGCGTTGCAGTCGGCGTCGGTGTCGGCGTTGCAGTCGGCGTCGGCGTGGGTGTTGGTCCGGACGAACATTGTGCCCGGATCAGAACGCCCCACGGGGGTTTTGTTGCCCTGATAGTGAATTGCACGGGAAGGGCGGGATCGACAATAGTAAAAAAGCTTGTCACCGGCCCAAACGTTCCCGCCTGAAACGGGGGAATATTTACAACTGCATTTGTCGAACTTTCAACCGTAAGGCTTTGGAGGCCAGGGAGTGTGTCGGTCGTGTCTACCGTCAATGTGCCGTCCCCGGCCGAGATAGCTTCGAACTGATGAGTACTTCCGCGCAGAAGGTTTGTGACCGTAAGTGTAGGGATGCACGATGGCGGCGTGGTGACCGCGAACGGCCCGAATACCGATTCAGGGGTCCAGATTGAAGTATCGCTTCGGCTCGCGGTCGAGAACACTAAATTGAATGTCCCGTGATCATAGCCAAATACTCGCGGAGTTTCGCCGACGTTATGAATAGGATGCCGAACAGCGACGTCATCGCTGGATGAGATCGCGCCGGAGGCGTCCGCATTCCAGAAATATCCGGATGCGGCACATAGCGAAATTGACGCGGCCAGACATGCGATCGTCATTCGATAACAGAAGATCATTCCACCAGACTTCAGACCTCTCATCCCGGTTCTCCAAAAATGTGCACGTTTTGCCGAATGGCTATGTTATTAGCAAATGAAGATGTCCTATTTTGTTAGCACATCAAATGTCCGGTTTTGGTTTTAGATTTTTCTTTCATTATATTTATCCAGTAGCAGCAGAAGCTGTGGGAATGTGGGAAACTTGCGG
>JADYZI010000285.1 GCA_020853255.1 Acidobacteriota bacterium | reverse complement strand
GATGCTCAGGCGCGGTTCCGCGAAGAATTCGGTGCGTTTTTCAGACCCGACCGAGACGTGAATGATTATGCCAACTGCCATTTGTGAGCAACCCCGGCCGCGCGGGAGGGGCGATCTCGGCCATCCTGGCCGAAGAGTGATTCTACCATAAACCCAATTCTCTTCGATGCCAATGGCGGCCCATTCGTGGCAAAATATAATTGATGTCAGACAAGAAGTTCATTACCGACCGCGAGGAACTGGAAAAACTCGCCCCAATGCTTAAAGCGCCGATAAAACGCCAGGTTTTTGTTTGTACAGGAAAATCCTGTTCAAAGGTCGGCGGCGACGAGGTGCTTTCCGAATTCGACCGGATCCTAACGAAAAAAGGCCTGCGCCAAGGCAAGGAAAAGAAAGGCCGCAACCCAATGGGCGAGGTCCTCCTTACCCAATGCGGCTCGATCGGCTTTTGCTCAATAGGCGTCGCCGTAATGGTCCACCCCGACGGTGTTTTATATGGCCAAGTCCAACCGAAAGACGTCGCCGAAATAATCGAAGAACACATCGAAAAGGGAAATGTCGTTACGAGGTTGGCGTTGATGATACTGTCAGAACCGCCTGCGTAAGCGGGCGGCCAGTTCGCTAAATACACTCGTCTTCTACGGCAGGTTGTGACCCAGTTTCTTACAACACGACAAAAAATCTTCGCGAAATCTTACCGCGTCGAACCCACCAAGTTTCTTCTCCTTTTCCAGCAGAACGTCCATGGAATCATAGATCAGGCTGAGCGCCCAGCGAACTAACCTTTGAGACTGCCTATTTCTTTCTCGCTATCACCTCGAGATATTCGCCCTTGACCTTGGTCGTTCCGTCGGTCGCTGTGTTGTTTTGCTTCCAGAGGGCTTCTGTGTCGCTTCTAAATGCCTCGTGGTTTTCGGCAGCGATCGCTTTGAAGGCCATCACCGTCGGGCCAAAATACTTGCGGAAATGCTCGACGACCTCGGCCGGTCCGTATTCGAAATAGAAATCGGCAAGCTGTTTTGTCGTTTTTAGATCGGTAATACTGTCGCCAAAACGCTTTGCAACTTCCTCGGGAACACCCCACAAAACCGGAGCCGGCATCGGCGGCGGCGGAAGGTATTTGCCCGACAGTTTGAACATCTGTCCGGCGTGGCCTTCGGGTGTCCAATTTGCCATTGCGATGATGCCGCCGGGTTTGCATACACGAACAAGTTCGCTTGCCGTCACTTCAGGCCGCGGAGCGAACATCGCGCCGAACATCGTCATTACTACGTCGAATGTATTGTCTTCGTATGGCATCGCCTCGGCGTCACCTTGTTCGAATTTGATCTTGAGGCCGAGTGCTTCGGCACGCTTCTTAGCCGATTCAACGAGGTTGTCGGCGAGGTCAAGTCCCGTAACCTCTGCACCATTCGCGGCCGCGTTCACAGCGAGATTGCCGCTCCCGCAGGCGACATCAAGTACTTTCATACCGGGCTTAATATCGAGCCTGTTCACGAATTGCTCCGCCACCGTTTCAATATGCTTGGCAACCTCAGAAAAATCGCCTGCTTCCCATATCGTCTTTAGTTTGGATTTTAACGTCTCCATTTCCGGAGAAACTGCATTACTCATTTGATCTACCTCCAAATACAACGCCTATTTTGGGTGCAAATGATATCATTAGCGGCCCATAATTCGAATAACAGCCAAATGAATTCAAACTTTGCATTTACGCAAGTATCACGCCCTTAATCTTTATTGAATCGCCAAATAGCATCAACAAAAAGCTCCCATCGTTCTAAGGATGGGAGCCCGTTGACTTGATCCCAAATCACCCATGCATCGCCGAAGAGCATCTGCGTGCTATTGAATCGAAATAATATAGCTTCGTGTGACCTCTACAACAGAACCTGAATTGAGTTCGGCGATGATTGTCGCCAGATTTTTTTCGAATAAGCCGATCAACGCGACGTTGCTTAAATTTCCAGTTCGGATGTGTAGTAGTTTGTAGGGCTCGCGTTTGGTGGTGAAACTATCGTAGAAATCCCCGTCTTTTGAGATCACCACTCGTTCCTCGGCAAACGATATATGATTTATTTCGGCGTCGGTCGTATCGTTACCGTTAGGGAGTTCTAAAGTATGAACCGCGTCGTGGCCCTTGTCGCAAAGAAATTTCGCCAGCGAGCGCGGAAGTTGTGCATCGACAAGAAATTTCATCCGACAACTTCAACTATCGACCCGACGGAAGAGAGTTTTGCCGCAAAAAGAAGACACGCGTCAAGATCAGCCTTTTCGAGGTCTTCGTAATCCGCAAGGATCTCGTCCGTTGTCATCCCGGACGCCATCAGCTCGAGCATATTCTCAACAGGATAACGCTTATTGCGTATTGTCGGTTTGCCATGGCAAATGTCAGGATTTATCGTAATGCGCTTTAATAGCTCGCTGTCCATATCCGCATTGTAACACGGTTTCTGCTCCTTTGGCGCGCCGTAATGGTCTATCCCGACGGCATCTACGGCCCTGTTCATCCCGAAGACGCGGCGGAGATTGTTGAGAAGCATTTCTAGAAGGGAAAGGTGGTTGAAAGATTAGCGCTAATGAAGCTCGTTTCTTGAGTTCTCGCTTACCAATCGTCGGAGTCGGTCTTTTTGCGCGATCTGACTCGGTAACGGTTTCCTCTGCTCACCAGGACTACCGTTTCGTCACTCGTATCGTCTCCGGTGTAGAACAAAAGATCTCGTCGCCCATCCTTATTCAGATCGCGAAGTGTACGTAAGGCGTAAACCCAGTAATTCACGTCATCAATACCGTAGTCGTAGGTGAAAATTTTTTCCGACTTCTTTCCGGACGCAAATGTTATATCAAACGTAATCCAGTTGACCTTCTCGCGACCTCGCTTCGTTGTGTAAGTGCGGGGCTTAATTGTATCGAGTCGTCGATCGCCATCAAGGTCAATACGGATCGGACTCAAAACGTCGAAGGATCGTCGGCCCTTTCCGTCAAACTTCTGTCCCACAACGGAAACACAGAAGATCGAAAGTAGAAACATGGAAATAATAAAACGCATTTCAACCTCTCATCGCTCCTAGTATCTCATCCACCACCTTCTTTGCATCGCCGAAGAGCATCAACGTGTTTTCGTTGTAGAACAGCGGGTTATCGACGCCGGCGTAGCCGCTGGCCATGCCGCGTTTCATTACTATGACGTCGCGGGCTTCCCAGACGTGGAGGACGGGCATTCCGGCTATTGGCGATGCGGGATCGTCGAGTGCCGAAGGGTTGACGATGTCGTTTGCCCCGATGACCCATGCGACATCCGTTCCGGGGAATTCGTCGTTGATCTCGTCCATTTCAAAAACGATGTCGTACGGAATGTTAGCCTCGGCGAGCAGGACGTTCATGTGTCCGGGCAAGCGGCCGGCGACCGGGTGGATGGCGAATTTTACCTCGGTACCGCCTTCTTTCAATATCTTTACAACCTCTGCCAGCGAGTGCTGCGCCTGTGCAACCGCAAGGCCGTAGCCGGGAATGATTATGACCTTCTTCGCCTGCTGAAGCATCGCCGCAGAGCTTTCGGCGTTGATCGACTTGACCTCGCCGGCCGGTGCAGAACCCGCCGCCGCCGGTGCTCCGCCTTCGGTTCCGAAACCGCCCAACATAACGCTTACGAACGAGCGGTTCATGCCCTTGCACATAATGTAGCTGAGGATCGCACCGGATGAACCAACCAACGCTCCGGTGATGATGAGCAGGTCATTCGACAGCATAAAGCCCGCTGCCGCGGCCGCCCAACCCGAATAACTGTTGAGCATCGATACGACCACGGGCATATCCGCACCGCCGATCGCCATTATGAAATGAATGCCGAGAATGCCGGTCAGCACCGTCGCGATCAGCAGCGGCCATTGGCCGGTTGCCTCGTTCGGCGCCATAAAGAATGCAACGCCAAGGCCGATCGTAACCAGCAGCATGATGATATTTATCATATGCCGGGCGGGAAGTATCAAAGGCTTGCCGCTCATCGAACCGCGCAGTTTTAAGAACGCGATGACCGAACCGGTAAACGTGATCGAACCGATGCAGACGCCGATAAAGATCTCGGCCGTGTGCAGGTTCTTCTCCGCGGCGTCCATTTTCCCGTGCGGCCCAAGATAGGTTGCAAATCCCACGAGCACCGCCGCCAACCCGACAAAGCTGTGCAGTATCGCCACAAGTTCCGGCATCGATGTCATCTGCACGCGGCTGGCCAATATCGCACCGATGATCAGCCCCGGCACCAACGCCGCAGCCAGAACCGGCAGCCCGCCAACGCTCATCGCGGCCCCGGTGGCAACCAGCGCGATCACCATCCCGATGATCCCGTACCAATTCCCCCGCCGCGCCGTCTCCTGCCGAGACAACCCGCCAAGGCTCAAAATAAACAACGCACTCGCGGCGATGTATGCGATTGTGATTAGGCTTTGTTGCATTTAAATTGCCTCCAGCTTTAGCTGGAGGTAAAAGTTAAAAAAGAAAATAGGCTTTAGCCCAAACTATTCCGGCGCATCTTTAAACTTTTGAAATCCGGCACGCTTCAAAAAGTTCTCGAATTCATCATCGAACGGAACCTTCTTATGATGTTCTTCCTGATTGGCGATGTACTTTCTGACGTCCTGCAGCGCCGACTCGCTAACCGAGACAACAAAATACTCTTCCTGCCACGCGAATTTTGCTCTTGTTAGCTTGTTTTGATTTATCCAAAACGACGACTCGCCTTTGATCAACTGCATTATCTTCTCAAGCGTCTGATCAGTTCCGAGTGAGATCAGGCAATGAACATGTTCGAGCCATCCATTTATGAAGTCGATGAAAATGCCTTTCTCTTTTGCATTCTCGCGTATGTGTTCGAATACTTTCAGACGAATCTCATCTGTCAGAAACGGATGTCTGTTCTTAGTCGTCCATACAAAATGTAACCAAACTTTGACCCAAGGCATGATAATTCCCACTCAATTGCCACTAGTTTCAGCGAGAAGAAATTCCTTTAAGTTGCCAGTAGCTCTAGCTAGCGGAAAGATTCAACTAGCTTTTTAAATTGCCACTAGCTTTAGCTAGTGGAAAGCCATCAAAACAATGATCTGGGCTTTAGCCCAACTCTTTTCGGCTAAAGCCATAAGGCATTGCTTCTTTTTAGTTTGGGCTAAAGCCCGGTCCCTATTCCAATCCCTAACCACTAGCTGAAGCTAGTGGCAATTTAAAAAACCTCAAAGCCATGCTCCGTCTTCGTGAGGCACTTTCACGCCTTTCACCGCTTTTCATGCCCTTCGTGATCAGCTTTTCAGGGTTCGTAAGCGATCTTAACCGCTTCGTGACCGACCTTCATCGATTCGGACGAGACTTTGCAGCCTTCTTGAGCGGTTGTTAGTGCTTCGTGTAAAATTTTTGCCGCTTCGTCTTCGATTGCATAAATTCGGGAGCTAACTTCGAATTCATTCTCTCGAAGCGTGACACGATAAGATTCGGAACCGCCCGGTTTAGCTAAACCTTCAGGCTCCGACAACTCAATACTCGCACCGTTTGCCTCACCGCGAATTATCATCACTTCCTAAACATCGCCAGCATCCTATTAGTCACTAAAAATCCGCCGGCGATGTTAATGGCGGCGATGAGGACGGCTATGGCGCCGAGGATTACCGTTAGGTTTAGTGAGCCGAGGCTTCGAGTGCCGCCGGTGAACAGATCGCCTGTTAGCTGGAGCATTCCGCCGACCAAAATAATTCCGCTGATGGCGTTGGTTACGGACATTAGCGGCGTGTGGAGCGCCGGTTTTACGTTCCAGACGACCTGGAAACCGATAAAGATCGCGAGTATGAACACGGTCAGATGGCCGAGGAAATCGCCGCCGGCGGTTGCGGGTTTTGGCGGAATTATGAACGCAAGGCCGAGCATTATCAGGCCGACAACGGCCAGCAGCCACGGGCTGACGCCGGTCCCTTCGTCGTGGCCATGGCCACCGGGCTTTGCGGCTGCGACAGCGGCCGAGCTTTTTGTCGGCACGCCTGGTTCGGGCGGCGGCGGCAGTTCTTTGACCGGCGCGGGCCAGAGCATTTTGCCTTCGTGCAGGACGATTGCCCCGCGGACGACTTCGTCGTCGAGATTGACATGAAGCGACGGAGCGCGGACACTCTTGTCCGCATCGCCGGTTCCTCCGGCGAGAGTTTGTTCGGACGCCGAAGCGGCGTCCGTGCGGACAGGAGTGTCCGCGCTCCGAAGCTCTTCCAAGAGAGCGGTCACGCATGCTCCGTAAAGCTGCGAAGACATCGACGCCATTCGGGACGGCAGGTCGGTGTAGCCGATTATGGTTACGCCTTTATGGTGGGTGACTTTTCCCGGTTCGGTCAGTGCGCAATTGCCGCCTTGTTCGGCGGCTAGATCGACGATGACCGAGCCCGGCTTCATCGATTCGACCATGCCTTTTGTGATCAGCTTCGGAGCAGGTTTGCCTGGAATCAGAGCGGTCGTGACGATTATGTCCACCTGCATCGCCTGCGCAGCGAACAATGCCATTTCGGCCTTTAGAAAATCGTCGGACATTTGCTTGGCGTAACCGCCTTTGCCTTCGCCTTCTTCTTTTATGTCGAGTTCCAGGAACTCGGCACCCATCGAAGCGACCTGATCTTTTGTCGCCGAACGCGGGTCGAAAGCGCGAACGATCGCACCCAAACCTTTCGCCGCACCGATCGCGGAGAGACCAGCAACGCCCGCACCGATAACAAGCACTTTCGCCGGATCGATACGTCCGGCGGCGGTTATTTGACCGGTAAAAAATCGGGGAAAATGTGCGGCGGCCTCAATTATCGCGCGGTAACCGGCAA
The DNA here is from genome assembly GCA_020853255.1 of Acidobacteriota bacterium. The sequence continues at coordinate 1,683 of JADYZI010000285.1, read as the reverse complement.
TATTCGCCATAACAGAAAGCGTGTCCATTTTCTGGGCGCGCGTAATGCGCGGCACGCTGTCCATCGCAAAGACGGTCGCATTTTTTTTTGCCATCCGGTCGATGACCTCGCGGTTTTGGCCGGGCCATATAAAGCCGACCAGCCAGCCGCCCTCGCGCATCAGATTGGTCTCGCCATTCTCAGGCGGGCGGACCTTCATTACCACGTCTGACGACGCCCAAAGCTCGGCCGCGTCGGGAACTATCGCCGCACCGGCTTCCTGATATTCGGCGTCGGTCGCATTTATCTCGTGCCCGGCTCCGGCCTGAACTGCAACGTCAAAACCCAGTTTCTTGAGTTTAAGGATCGTCTGCGGTGTCGCCGCAACGCGCTTCTCTCCGGGGTGAATTTCCTTTGGGATGCCAATTTGAGTCATAAGTTTCGGCTGGCGCAGGTAACGGCGCGCTTATGCGGATTTGATTGCGGAATTTTAAACGATAAGCGAGGCGAGCACAAACTCCGGCCGCCGCTCAAGAAAACGATTCAATGGGCGGCGGCGCGACCTCTTCCTGACCACGGAACAAGCGGGCCAGACGCGCACGAAAAAAGGCAAAACGTCAGCGGGCGAGTTTTGCCAGCACGAAAAGCGGCATTACTGGATCCGCTGCATTGCTATGCTGATCATCGGATCATCACCCACTATCTTGTTGTACGCAACCCAATACCCGGCTTTCTCATAACGGACCATTTTTGATATGCCGCCGTCGGGCCTCGGCGCAACGTCCTCACCGAATACGTCCTTTGGCAGCGGAGCACCGGTCAATTTGCCGGAAAATGTGAGCATGATCGCCGTCACTTTATGCGAAGCATCGTAAATAAACTGTGCCGATTCCTCGTCGCTAAAAACGTAAAGGTCCTGGGCGTCGGAGCGTTCCTTTGGATCGCCCAACAGCTTGCGAATGTCGTCCGCCAGCATTCCGAGGGATACGCCTTTATAGGCAAATTTGGGGTTTGCGGCTGTGGGCGTGGGCATTGGCATTGGCCGAACCAACAACGCGTTGGCTTCGTGGCTGCCATTGTTCGCAAATATCAGCGGGGACGCAGCCAAAGTCACAAGAATAAACAGGTACACAACAGGCTCTCTCACGGTTTGTCACCTCTCAAGAATGTCGCCGGCACAGTAGATGCCGGATCTGCCTGCCCGGGTTCGAGCTTTACGATCTGCCTATTTGCGCGCCTCGAAAACGCGATTGAACGGTGTGTCCGTCGCACGCCGAAACTGCGTAAAGCCTGCCGAGGCAGCAACCTCGCGGATGGCATCATCGGTTGCGACCGCACCCAGTGCGGCGCCGCCAAGGGCCATCGAGTTTGCGGTACAGCAAAGTGTCGAGGCGCCGGAGTATGTCCTCCCGACCGGATTGAAATTCTCTTCAACGGTATTGCCCGCCATCGGTTCAACGATCAGAACACTGCCGTCATCGGCAAGATCTTCAAATGCGCGTTTCATCGCTCCGTGCGGATCGCCCATATCGTGCAGGCAGTCAAAAAAGCAGATCAGGTCGTAGCTATTATCCGGGATGGATAACGCATTCTCGGTGACAAAGGTCACACGGCCTGATAGCCCGGCCGCCTCGGCCTTCGCCGACGCATTCTCGATCGAGGCCGGCTGATTGTCGAATCCCTCGAACGTAGAATTCGGATAGG
>JADYZI010000284.1 GCA_020853255.1 Acidobacteriota bacterium | reverse complement strand
GCCGGCCAATAAACAGAATTTTGAGGCATGAAGGTCAGCGTTCACCAGATCGCTGTTGACCGACAAGATGGAGAACGATGCCCAGCTCGGCATTCTGGCGGCGATGTTCGGCCTGGATCGAAAGGGATCGGTCAGCACATTGCTGATCGCTCTGAACGCTCCGGATTATCTGGTAAGGAAAAGCGCGTTTGAAAAACTTGGACATAAGGAACTGAAAGACGTGCCGGAAGCCGCGGCCGGCGTTGCGAACGCACGAAAAGAACATCGCGGCCTGGTTCGACCTTACTCAGCATCTTCCGGTACAAAACTTGGGCAGATGCTGAATAGTGACGCCGATTACCGCCGGGCGCTTTCGCGGCGAAACGGAACGGTAAAGGCCGTGTTCACTACTCAAAAAGGTATTTTCACCATCGACTTGCTTCCCGAGGAAGCACCGCTGACCGTCGATAATTTCGTAAAGCTCGCTAAAGCCCGATATTTCAATGGTTTGACCGTACACCGCGTTGTTCCCAATTTTGTAATGCAGGACGGCGACCCTCGTGGTGACGGCAACGGCGGGCCGGGTTGGTCGATCCGCTGTGAGGTGAACATGGTGCCGTACGAACGCGGCGCAGTCGGCATGGCGCTGTCCGGCAAAGACACCGGCGGCTCGCAATGGTTCGCCACTCATTCACCCCAACCTCATCTTGACGGAGGCTACACGGTGTTCGGAAAAGTGAACGAAACCGGGATGAAAGTCGTAGATAAAATAGTGCGTGGAGATAAGATCATCAGCGTGCGGATCGTTGGCAGATAAGTTCACCACAGAGGACACAGAGACCGCTGAGGCATTTCGTTAGGTTTGAACTATTTGATGTTGTTGCTCTAAGGCGTGATCTCGCCTGGTTGAGAAGTGCTGTGAAATCTCCGTGACCTCTGTGTTCTCTGTGGTAAAAATTTGTCATGCAAAATATCGAACCTCGCTGGGCGTTTGGCGGGATGACAAAAGAAGAACGGCGAAAGGTCGAGATCGAGGAAGGGCTCGAGAATCTTTCGCGGTATCTTGACGGGCTGTTCCGCGTGCCGGGGACCGGTTGGCGGTTTGGGTTGGATGCGATCATCGGGCTGATACCGAATGTCGGCGATACGATCACCTCGTTTGCGTCGTTCTATATTCTGCTCGCCGGCGTACGGTATGGCGTGCCGAAGATAACGCTGCTGCGGATGGCTTTGAACATCGGGATCGACTATTTGGTTGGGACAATCCCGTTCATTGGCGACGCTTTTGATTTCTTTTGGAAGTCAAACAAGCGAAACATGGACTTAATAAGAGAGCGTGCGACCGGTAAGAACACAGGCACAACGAGCGACTATCTGTTTATTTTTGGTCTCATCGGTTTGCTGGTGGTTTTGCTGATCGGTTCGATCATTGCCAGCGGAATTATTCTCTATTACATCTTCACCAGCAGGCCGCTGATCTGAAAATATGTTTGCCGCGGATTTAACAGATAAAGCGGATCAGAATAATTCTTAGAAATCCGTGCTATCCGCGCAAATCAGCGGCAAAAACATCTTAAAGATTTGAAAAGTATGTTGCCGCAGATCCAACGGATAGTGCGGAACGGAATAATTCTTGAAGATCCGTGTTATCCGCGAAAATCAGCGGCAAAAAATTCCTAAAGGTCTTACGCTTGAGCTTCGACAGCCTGTTCCGGGAACATCTTTTCTAATGCTCCGGTAATTACGCCGATACCGAATTCGCCGGCGGCGCGGCTTTTCAGTTTGTGGTCGGCATCGAACAGATAATAGACCGGCACCCAGCCTTGCTCGTTTAGAAAAGCGTCTTTCAGCTTATGCTCGTTATCGATGGCACAGACGTCGTCAATGCAGTGCGCGGCTATCGCTTCGCGCACATTTTCGACATTGGTGTCGGCCTCATATCGCGGCATGTGTATGGCTACGGTCTTTAGCCCACGTTCTTTATATTTTGCCTTTAGCTCCTGAAGCTTTGGCATATTTTCCTTGCAGATGCCGCAGCTCGTCGCCCAAAAATAGACCAGCGTCGGCTGGCCGTTGACATAATCGTCCGCGGTTTCCTGCAGTTCGTTCAGCCACTCGGTCGCGCCCTCAAACGAAGGCCGCGCGTCTCCAATTCTCATTGGCATGTTTCTTTTACCTCAAATGGAATTTGAACGCGGATTAAGCGGATCCGGCGGATAAAAACGGATCGGAAATTATTCAGATCAATGAGATCCGCCTGATCCGCGCGATCCGCGTTCAAAAAACTTTTACACCTTCAAATTTTCCTGTCCCGGTGTCCAGTCGGCCGCACAGAGGCCGCCGGTTTGCAGACCTTGCAGCACGCGAAGGGTTTCATCGACCGAACGTCCAATATTCAGATCGTGGATGACCGAATACTGGAGCACGCCCTCGGGGTTGATGATGAACAGGCCGCGAAGGGCGATGTTCGCATCTTCGACCAGGATGTTGTATGCCTTGGCCAGTTTGCCGCCCGTGTCCGAGGCGATCGGATACTTTACGCCCGCGATGCCGTTCTGGTCCTGAGGCGTTTTCAGCCATGCGCGGTGCGAGTGTACCGAGTCGGTCGAAACACCGACAACCTCGGCGCCGACGCCCTGAAATTCTTCAAGCCGGTCCGAAAAATGAATAAGTTCGGTCGGGCAAACAAACGTGAAGTCGAGCGGGTAAAACAGCAGAATAAGCCATTTGCCCTTGTAATCCGCGAGCTTTACATTCTCTTTCAGCGTATCGATGTCCTTCGTCGAAGGCATGTTAAAATCCGGTGCCGGTTGTCCAACCTTTGCCAATGTGACCGTATTCTCGGTCGCTGTTCCTGTTGCAGTTGCCATGTTTGTTTCTATCTCCTTACTTAATATTCACCACAGAGAGCACAAAGGCCGCAGAGTAATAAGGCTTCGCCAATTTTTGAAAATCTCTGGGTTCTCCGTGCCCTCTGTGGTTAATTTCTTTCCGCACACTCCGGGCATTTGCCCCTGAGCGTAAATTCCAATGATTCCGGTTTGAATTTAGATCTCTCGGCCGCCTCTTTTAGGATCGAAGCCGGAACTTTCATCTCGATATCGACCAGTTTTCCGCACTCCGAACAGATCGCATGATCGTGCCTGTGCGTCATCCGGTCATATCGGCTCGCCCCGTTCCCAAAGCTGATCTCCGCAATATGTCCGGCGTCTTTCAGATACCGAAGCGAGTTATAGACGGTTGCAAAACTGATAGTCGGCAGCAGATCCTTGGCCGCGCCAAAAACCTCATTTGCCGTCAAATGCCCATGCGCATCGCGAATGACCCGCAGCACAACTTCACGCTGCTTCGTTAAACCCAATTCTTTAGTGTTCCTATCTTCCATCAAATCACCGCGGCAAAAGCATTGTGCCTCGACTTAGGATTAGAATAATTCTAATCCTAATCCTAATCAATGTCAAGTGCTGGTGGACTCTGGTCTTAGTCGCCCGAGATCTTAAGCATTTTTTCATTGCGAACTGTGCTGGAAGACTTCTCCTCACAAAACGGCGCCAAAACATGGACGCAAGGGCCACGAAGTCAACGGTAAAAATATTCTTTCCTGGCGGATTTCCGCCTACGGCGCCGGATTATCCGCACCGGGCGGAATGCGATAGAGCTTGGTATAAACCGATCCGCGTACGTGTTCGCCGCCTCTGACGATGGTTAGGCGTGAGCTATCGAACCTGCGAAATCTAACGTTTTCGCTTATCACCCGTTCGCGTGACTTCATTTCTTTTTCGGTACCGTAGTTGATGATATAACCTTGATTGTTCGGGTTGTTTCGCAGTTCCGCAAAAAATTTATTAAGACGTGTTTTGAAGCGAGTATTCGGCAGCCTGCCAAACTCGTCGATCAAAACCGGCGATGGACCAATCATTACACTGCCGGTTTCGGACGCGGATTTCGGGCAGCCATCCGGGAGGCCCTGAACAGTTAACTTAGCCGTAATCGTCGCGCCGCCCGGATTCCAGTCAGCGTCAACGAATATTTTCAATGTACCCTGACCTTCAACGATCGTTCCACCAACAACCTCCCAACTAAATGAAGTGTTCGCCGGCACATAGCCTTCGACGTCGCCGGTGAAGACAAACTTTTCTTTTGGTTGAACAATTCCTGGCGGCCCTGATACTGAAATGTTCGGGCAGTTCGCGGGATTCTGAGCGAACGCGAATGTGCTAATCGAGCCAACGAGGAAGCATCCGAAAATGTTTGGGCGCATCCCTCTATTGTACGCTCTTTCTTCCTAGTTCGAATCATCTGTCTGCTCCTTCATCAAAAATGGGTGCGATTTTCCTTTATCCTGTATAGTAGAAAGAGTTCGATCAAGAAAAAGTATGAGCATATCAGCAGTAGAAGTTCAGCCGTTGGCGGTGGAAGTGGCGTTTGCGGAGGATGCGTTGAACGTGGGTTTGGCGGACGGGCGGATCATTTCGGTGCCGCTTAGCTGGTTTCCGCGGCTTGAGGGTGCATCGACGTCGGAGCGAAAGAATTGGGACCTGATCGGCGGCGGGCTCGGGATACGCTGGCGTGAGATCGACGAGGATATTTCGGTCGAAAGCCTGCTTCGGCTGCGATAACTGTTGGACTGGAATGACCATTTGGCGCCAGCGTGTGCGGCATTGTCGGTGAGGAGTTTCTTTTTCGTGTTCTTCGTGCTTCTTTTGTTGATCTCGTGGCCGGGGATTTCGACCATTACCCCGAAATCCGCGAAACAAAGGCACGAAACACGCGAAAATAAAATGGCATATTTCGCCCTTATTTCGTGCGGGCTTCTGCCTCCTCGAACGAATAGACGAAACCGCTAAACGCTTTTACCATCCACACTTTCTATGAACATCATCGTCGGGACGGCGGGGCATATCGATCATGGAAAGACGACCCTCATCAAAGCTCTGACCGGCACCGATACCGACCGCCTTCCGGAAGAAAAAAAACGCGGAATAACAATTGATCTCGGCTTTGCCGAGCTTGATCTAGGCGAGCACAAAATAGGCTTTGTCGATGTGCCGGGGCATGAGCGGTTTGTCAAAACCATGCTTGCCGGTGCAAGCGGCATCGATCTTGTTCTGCTAATCGTCGCCGCGGACGAAGGCGTGATGCCGCAGACGCGCGAGCATTTTGACATCTGCCGTTTGCTTGGTGTCCGCATCGGCATCGTTGTATTGACAAAGTCTGACCTGGCGGATGAAGAGATGCTTGAGCTTGTGCGGCTGGATACGGCTGAGTTGGTCGAAGGCTCATTTCTTGAAAACGCACCGGCCATCGCGGTAAGTTCTACAAGCGGTGAAGGAATTGATGAACTAAAGCTCGCATTGGCCGCTGCGGCCGGTGAGGTCCGCATTAGGCGGAACGATCAGGTGACACTGCTGGCAGTTGACCGAAGCTTTGTCGTAAAAGGATTCGGCACGGTCGTCACGGGAACACTTGCAAGCGGCGAGATCAGCGAAGGTGCTGAACTTGAACTGCTGCCCATCAAACGAAAGGTCCGCGTCCGCG
>JADYZI010000283.1 GCA_020853255.1 Acidobacteriota bacterium | reverse complement strand
CGCCGCCTCAATATTCGGCGTCCCAATGCCATTGTGCCTCATCATCATCGTATTTGCTCCAGCCGTTACGATCATCAGCTACGAGGTCATTGGCCACCAACATCAGGCCGAAGCATTGGCAAGAAACGGGATCGAGAACAGTTCAGATCGATGACCGCAAGAAAGGGCCGCCGGGCTTGTTCGAACGGGGTTCAGACCGCTTCGTGGATCTCGTTTCCTGACTCGTGCGTTTCGTGGTGGCGAAGCCCGGCCCCCAGGCCACAAAACAGACGAAAGCAGACACGAAACTAACGAAACAAGATCTCGGTATAGAACCTGGTTCCCGAATCGTATAGGATAGTAGGAGCGTGATTCGTCGCGCACCAAAATCAAGGAGGTAGTTTTTATGTACGAGCAAAGGGTTGTTGGTAAAGATCGGTTAGTAAGAATTTTTGTCGGAGCAATGATCGCCATAGCGATGATCGCCTCCGGCATTCTTGTTTACGCACAGACAAAACAAGCCAAGGCGACCGCCACGGCCGAGCAGGCGACCGCCTGCATCACCGCCGCCATGGCCGCGCGAGCAGGCGGGATAGACGACCTGGACATTGACAGAATGGCCGGCAAGGTCGTCTGCAAGGTCGGCATAGTCGGCACCGACGGCAAGGAATACGACGTTTCGGTCGATCTTGCCGATAACAAGGTCATCAGCAACGTGGAAGATCATTAGCGAAGTCTGCGGCGAAGCGCCGGAATTGATCTCGAGACTGTCGGGTTTTGGGCTTTGCCCGTCTATTTGCGGCGAAGCTGTGCTTCGCCGATAGCCGCCATTTTTGCTTTTGCGGCTATGCCGCTGGCGAAACGCAAATATGGTCACGGATACACTCACCATCTGGACGATCGGGCATTCGACGCGCTCTATTGAGGAGTTTATCGGACTGCTGACGGCCAACGGCATCGAGGCGTTGGCCGATATTCGGCGGCTGATGGGTTCGCGGAAATTTCCGCAGTTCGATCAGGATGCGTTGCGAGATTCGCTTCACGAGGTTGGCATTGAATATATCCCGATACCGGAACTTGGCGGAAGGCGGCGTGTCAATGCCGATTCGCACAACACCGTCTGGCGAAACGCTTCGTTTCGGGCCTATGCCGACCACATGGAAACGGACGAGTTCAAACGCGGCATCGAAAAATTGCTCACTCTCGTCCGCGATAAACGGACCGCAATAATGTGTGCCGAAGCCGTCTGGTGGCGGTGCCATCGGGCGCTTGTCTCAGACTACCTTAAAGCAAAAGGCATCCGCGTCATCCATATCCTCAGCACGACCAGCACAAAAGAACACCCATACACCTCCGCCGCAAATGTCCGCGGCAATACGGTTTCTTATACCGAAGCGTGAGATGCTATTAACCCAGGTTGAGCATTGTGCTTTACGCCCATCTTTTCTTCCTTTGCGTTCTTTGCGGCCTCCGCGTGAAACTGCTCTTGCACGCAAAGTTGCAAAGTTCGCAAAGAGATCGTAAAGAAGAAATGGAGCAAACTGCTAAAGTGCACTAACGCAAATTTTCGGAAGCGAACAAGAGGAGGGAGAATGTCAGACAAATTCAAAGTCGGCGACCACGTTAGCTGGAATTCCGAAGCCGGCCAAGTAAGCGGCAAGATCATCAAGGTTCACACCAAAGATTTCGACTACAAAGGCTACACCCACCACGCCAGCAAAGACGACCCGCAATACGAGATAAAAAGCGACAAAACCGACCACATCGCCGCACATAAAGGCAAGGCGTTGAGCAAGTTGAACGACTGATGTGTGCTATACTGCTCGATTTATGAGAGCTGTCTCCTTTTTCTTTCGCATGTTCATTCTCGTGCCCGTTTTCACTGCGGCACTTGTCTCCATCAATGGGCAGACCGATCCACCCAAAGCGGAGTTCACAAACCTTCTTGTCGCGGCTAATCGATTCTATGGGCTGAAACAGTATGATCAAGCAATATTGCTGGCAACAAACGCATCGAAGTTAAAGGACGACGATCATAGACCCTGGGCCATCGTCGGAAACTGCTATTTAATGCAGTTGAAGATGAAAAGCGCGTCCGAAGCCTATGCCAAGGCAGCGTCGATAAATCCCAAGCTCAAGGGGCTCTGGTATCTAAAAGCCTACGCCGACCGAAGGCGGAATGCCAGAGAAGAATCTATCGAAGCAGCTCGGAAAGCAATCGAAATCGATTCTAATTATGCGGAAGCATATCTTGTGATGGGCGAATCGCTTGCGATGGGAAGTAAGGACACTAAAGGCGCGATCGAAGCGTTGCGAACCGCTGTTCGGATCAAGCCTGATCTTTTTGAAGCGTCGAGCCAACTCGGTATGCAACTTCTCGCCGTTGATAAAAGAGAAGCCGAGACGGTTTTTCGCGCAGCGATGGAGCGCGACCCGAAGAAAATGGCCTGCCGATTTCAACTTGGGCGTCTTCTTGTTGACCAGGGCAGACTTGTGGAAGCGCGCGAAATTTGGAATGGGAGGGCAGAGGACGAGAAAAATACTTTCCCGAAATTCATCGATGTACTTGAACGCGCAGAAAGAAAAAAAGCGGCAGCCGACAATCTTGAAGCTTCTCCAGACAGCCCGGACGCTCTCCTCGCAATGGGATTCGCTCAAATGGAAGGCGAATACTACTCTCACGATGGCCGTCAAGCGAAAGCACTTGCATATTTCCAGAAAGCATTAAAACTCAAGCCTGATCTTGAACGTGCGCAATACGGAATCTGTAAAGCCTACATCGAAATGGCATCAATTGACGCGAAGTTCAATAAGAACGCTGACGACGAGATCGCAACCCTAAGGAAGAAGAACGCCAAGCTAGCCGACGAGTTAGTCGAGTATCGCAAGACTTTTCGATCAAGCATTTGCTGTTTTGGTGATCCCGTGAACTAGTTATTCCGCACTGCCGGTGCCTACTGTGAAATTGTTGACCGGTATGGTTGTTCGCGTCGAAGCGACGCTCATGCGGACAAGAGTGTCCGCGCTCCGTTGTAACACGTTTTCACTCAATCATTGTGGAGCGCGACCGCGCAGATGTGCTAAGTTATTTTCTGATGAAAGCGGTCGTCCTCATACTTGCGCTGATGATAATTGGCTTGTCGTTTGAGCCGTGTTGGGATGCGCTCGCGTTCCAACAAAAGCGCGATACTGCGGCGACCGTGTCTATCTGTGGTTGAAACTCCCTATCTATGGATCCAAACCAACTGACCCTAAAGTTCTTTTTGTCCATTTTGGGTCACGCCTATCATCCAGAACCGCGAATGCGGAAGTATCGAGCCCATCGATACGGTAGTAGATCGAATAAGGACGTTTACTGACCATTCGGTGAAATGGCGTTCCTTCGAACTTTTGATGACTGCCGCTAAAAATACGAAGTGAACCCAGGTCCGACATAATTGAACTCAGGAAATAAGCTCCGAGGCCTGGTTCCTGACATTCATAGAAGCGTATTCCGTCGGCGATGGTTCGCCTGGCGGATCGGAGAACGCGAATGTTCATTTAAGTTCAGTTCTTAAGTCAGCTTCAAGTTCATCGAGCGTGATAAACTCATCCTCTCCATTCG
>JADYZI010000282.1 GCA_020853255.1 Acidobacteriota bacterium | reverse complement strand
TGACGTAAAGCTTCTTGAACATATTCTGACCTTCCTCGAACAGATCGAGGTGCTACTCGTCGTCCGAGCCCGACGAACTTGTCCCAAACATGCTGTCCTTCCAGCGAGCTGATTCAAAACTGAATTTCCTGAACAACCCGATGATCGGAACGATCGCGAGGACAATAAGAGCACAAAGAAAGTTAACACCGCGCATTACATTCTGTTCAACGCGAACACTTATCGGCATTGGCTGCGTTGAATTCTGCCACGAGCCTTCTATCCTCAATGTGTACTTGCCGCCCGGCAGCGATGAGACGGTAGCGTCCTGTGACTGGCCGCCTTCGGTCCACGCGCCATCGCTGTCGGATCCGTGATAATACTCGATCGGGATCGTAACTCCTTCAATTTCCTGGCTCTGGTCGTTGATCAGGTCAACGTCGAGCTCAACGAAAGAATTATCGACCGGTGCCGATGCTGAGATCTGCACGTTCCGGTTTGGTTTCAGGTCGAACGGTTGGCTAAAGGCGACCTGCGGGGCGGCTGGGCTTGCCATGGGCGGCAAGGTTATCTGCTGCTCAAGGACCTTGCTGGTGATGCCCGTGAACGGGACCATCAGGATCGCGACAGCGAACAGGGCGAGCAAGGGAAGAAAGCCCCACGTGTAATAGAATCGGCCGGTAAAAGGTTGATTCGGGCCGACCGCCCACGGTTTTGGCAGGCCGGTCACGCCGAACGCCTTTTCGACCTCGGCAACGGTCATATAGGTCCCGGCGGACCAATTGACTTCATTGGCCGTTATCTCTTCTGACAACATGACCGGGGCCGAAACGTAATCGATCGCCCGGACCTTCTCGCCCTGTTCGACCCGCCAATAAAACTCGCCTTTTACATACTCGACCGTCGCCGGAGCATCCTGAAAGATCTTGAACCGGCGGCCATTGTAATTGACCATCGTCGGCACGGACGTGAATAGTGTGCTGCCCATCGCCGCCTCGACCTCGGCCGGATTCACGGGTTCGACAAAATTCCAGTGATTGTCCGAATGAACAAGCCATCGGAAGCCGATCGCGGCGTTGTAGAGAAGATATTCATGCCAGTAATAATGAACGCCCTCGATCTGAACACTTCGCACAACCGCACCGATGATGCGGAATTTTACATCGCCTGGAAAAGTGCCTTCGGCCCCGACCGGTAGGGCAAAGGCAACATCCGCCTTTGTCGGCTCGAGCGCTTTAAGATACGAGAGGTTTCCCTGGTTTACATCGAGCAGCGAATTGCAGTTTGGACACGTAACACGTTCGGCCTTGTCCGGCGCCCGCAGTGAAAGCGGCCCGCCGCAGTTCGGGCAGCCCATCGCGGCGGCTGAAACCGACCTTGCTTTGCGCTCGGCAGGTTTCGCATCCGCCAGGCCTATATCGGCAAGCGAAACCTGGTTTCCTAAGAATACCCATGGCGGGTTCGAGCTGTAATCGATCGTGCCAAAGGCATTGTTCTTGCCCGTCAGATCGGCATACTGACTTTCCTCATTCGGAACAAGTTTGTATGGTATCTCTCCGTCAGCGGCGACGGATGTCGCAATGCCTTTTTCCGCGACGATCATGCCGGTCTGCGCCGGTACTTCCTGCACGATCTGGCCGATCTCGAGGCCGTCATATGGCGGCAAAACGCGGCCTTCGGGAAGCGGCTGGTAAAAGGTTAGATAAAATTTCCCTTGCGCCTCGGCTAGCCACCCGACCCATCCGTTAGAAAATGTGGCGTACCATTCATCCCAAAATCCACCCATTTGATGGCGGAGTTGGGCACGGCCCGTCAATTCAAAACGATTTCCATTCCAAGTGCCTTTCAGCCCCAGCTTCAATGGCGATTCCGATTCGGCTATCTCAGCGACCTTGCCAAGATCGTTCAGGCCGCGGTCAGTCCTTGCAAGAGCCGAACGGCAGAAAGGACAGACGAGCACGATGGTCGAGCCGGATTTGAACTCGACCGGACCGCCGCACGATGGGCAATTTGCCTGAAGGACGCTCAGTTGTCACCTCCGGCGATTTGAAATTTCAGATCTGAGATCTCGGATCCGCTGCCGCCGCGTTCGATCCGTGTCACCGTTACCGCCTCAGCACCGAGGGAAGCTTTGAGATTTTCTTCCCAATTCCATTCAGGACGCGTCCGGCAGCAGTAGAGATTGAAGGTCGCAATGCGGTATTCGGGATATGTGTGACACGCGAGATGTGATTCGGTAAGGACAACCATTCCGGTCACTCCGCCTTCGCCCGGGAACTTGTGCCATATATTGCCAACCGCCTTTAGGCCCAATTCATCAATTACTTGCGCAAAAATATTCTGAAGCCGCGCTTCGTCGCGAAGCGCTTCAACATTGCAGCCGTGGGCCTCTATGAGCCATTCAGTTCCAACTATCATCGGGTCAACCTAATGGCATTACGAGCATTTTAAGAAGAATGTTTGAACGACCTGATAAGGCGGCACGTTATAATGCTCGGAACCGGCAAAAGAATGCTGTACAGAAATATAAACAAAAAATCACCGCTTGTCATATTTTGGCTCGTCATTTTAGTTTCGATCGGATGCGGGCCAATAGGAGTGAGCCGCGGCACACCTCCAAAATTTGACCTGGATCGCTCTGATTACGGCAAACCGCAGACGCCAGGGCGCGTCCGATCAGGCGAAATCGAAGAAAGCAGCGGCGTGGCAGCGTCACGGTGCCAGCCCAATATTCTATGGACGCACAATGACTCCGGCGACGGCCCTTACATCTTTGCGATGGACGGGACCGGGCGCGATCTCGGCACATGGAAGATCGAGAACGCAGAGAATATTGATTGGGAGGATATTGCCGAGTTCAAGGACGCGAGCGGCAAGTGTTTTCTTTATCTTGGCGATACCGGAAACAGCCGCAAGGAACCGCGAACCACGCATCAGATCTATCGCGTCGCTGAACCCACGGTTCCTGAAGGCGGGGCAGGATCAACTAGAAAGGCCCCACTGCTGACTTCGCTGGCCGAGGCTATCACCTTCTCTTACCCCGACGGGCCGCACGATGCTGAGGCTTTAATGGTCCATCCGGAAACCGGCGAGATCTATCTCGTGACAAAGAGCCGGGACACGCCCGCCGGCGTTTATAAATTTGCACCATTCCTCGGCGGCCAACTCGTCCAGCCGGAGAAGATCGCAAACATTACCGTGCCGGCGATCCCGAACGGGTTCCTAACGGGCGGTGATATTGCGCCGGACGGACGGCGATTAGTGCTGTGCGATTATTTCGCGGGCTATGAATTAGCATTGCCGTCCGATGCGAAGAGCTTCGATGAGATATGGAAGCAGAAGCCCGCTGTCATCGATCTCGACGGCCGTAACCAAGGCGAGGCAATCGGCTATTCATCCGACGGCCGGTCGCTGTTTGCAACAAGCGAAGGAAAAGATCAGCCGCTTATTCGTGTGGACCAAAATGCAAAAGCCCGCACAATGTAAGGACGATATATGACGAAAGCAACAAACTAAAGTTTGTCGGACAAAAAGCCCGCGCGAAGTAAGGCCGATAATGGCACGCAGGCCATATCCATCTTAATCGTGCGGGCTAACGAACCTCTGTCCCGGTTTTACTGGCTTATCGTAAACTTGCCTTTATTCTCGATGACCTGACCGCCGACACGGTCTTTGGTCAGCACCTTGAGCTCGTATTCTCCGACCGGCAGGGCATCGGTCGGGAGAAGCCTTGCAAGCGTCAGCCGCTGGCCTGAGTCGCTAAGGCCGGTCCAGTCTTCCGCCTGTCTGAGAACTTCCTTGCCGCCTTTTGTCAGCACGTATTCTACATCTACGGCCGGCCGCAGCGTCGTTTGATCGACGCCGGCGTTGTACACCTGCATATAAAGGCCGATCTCCTGGCCCTTCTTATAATCACCCGACAGGTTCGGAACAACCTTTGCGTTGCCGATAACGAACATACCGCCGATATCGCGTTCCGTCGTCGAGCGGAGCTTTGAGGCAAGTATTAGCGTCGAGGTCGAAAGCTTCTTGTCATCATAGCGCGGTACCGTAAAACCCTGGTTTACCACACCGCGATTGCCGGTAACGACATCGCGAACGACCACGTCAACTTTGTACGTGCCGGGCTGAAGTGCGACCGCCTTCTGATAGATCGACTTTCTGTCTTTCGTCTCGGCAAGCTCGCCGGCCGTCGCGCTGGTCGTTACAGAATCTTCGAAGATGCCCGACCGCTTGCCGGAGACGGCGGTGATGCGGCCAAAGATATTCATTTTTGCGGTCGGCAGCCCGCCGATATCCTGAAATGAAAGCTCTTTATTCTCGGTCTGAATGGTGAATGCCGCGATCACGCGATCGTCTGACTGGCGGAAGAAATCCACTCGAAGATCGAACCCAAGCGGGTTCTTGTCAAACAGAATGGCGCTTGTTGAATCCAAGCTGCTTTGGAGATCGCCGAACTTGACCTGCGGCGGCCGCTGCAATGCGGTGATGATCTCTAGCCGGCGGAACGGCATATCCTGCTCACGCATGTATGAGTTCTGGCCCATTCCGTATCCGTTTATGCGGTCGCCCTTGTCCGAAAGGCCAAGCTGCTCGGCGGTTGTCATTCCACCGCCCGGCACCATCAGAAGTGCATCCTTTTCATTAGCATTGCGAGCGATCCGATATTCGCCTGTCCCGGTCGGATCGACAAACTCGATCTCGATGCCGTCACCAACGTTGTCCAGATGCCGATAGAACCAGATCTCAAACGGATAGGTCGATGTTGAACCGCCGCCTTCATAGCTTGGCCGGTCGTAAGAACCGCCCGACGGATGAGATTCGACCGAATCCGGCTTGCCCCAGGCTATATAAATGCGGCCGCGGTCGGTTTTCCAGCCAGGAATTCCCGACGTGTAATGCTGGTTCGCATACGCGATCCGCTCGTAATACTCTTCACGATACTCGTTCTCTTCCGTATCGGGATTCGGATCACGCCGCCGCCAGAAGTTTTCGATAAAGTTCTCGCGTTCTTCGTCGGTCACCAACGCATAGAAGGCCTTTTTCTCTTCTTTGGTAATAATATAATCGACGTCCGTGTTCACCCATTTCTTATAGGCTTCCTTTAGCTCCGGCTTCACATTGCGGGCCTTTGAGCTCGGATCCTGGCTCGGCGTGCCTTCTTTTTCTTTCTGGGCGACGGCCGTCGAGGCCGCGGCAGCCGCAAAAAGCATGCCTGTTGCTAAATTCCTGGCCAGTTTCGATTTGAACATACTGCAAACTCCTGAAATTGGATATGTCGATCTTTTAGCCCGTAACAGCCGGGCCATAAGTAACCTTGAATTTTAGACACTTATGCCTAATTGTTCAAGATGCCAATATGTCTAAGAAGGGTTGTATCAGGGCTTGTTCAACGTGGTTCGGATACCAATTCGCAGTCACAAAGCGCTCAGGCTAGTCAGACAACCGCATCTGGGGTTCGCTTTTTGCCAAAGACCCACGCGATGAAGATCGAGACAAGATATAGCACCATCATCGGCGTAGCGAATAACATCAAGTTCGGAATATCGCCGGTCGGTGAAACAACCGCGGCGACGATGAGGATGACGATCAAGGCTATCTTCCAGCTTTTTAAAAGCATTCGGGCCGAAATAAGTCCAATGCGTGCAAGCACATAAGTAATCGCGGGCATCTGGAAAATAAGGCCCATCGCCAGCATTATCAATGTTATAAGGTCGAAATAGTCGGTCGCACGCAGGAGAGGCCGAAAATCCTCAGCCAACCCAAGCAGGTAACCGACCGCCGGCGGGAACAAGATGTAATAGGCAAAGGCGGCTCCGGCAACAAATGATGTGCTCGACAATAGAACGAACGGCGTCACATATGCCCGCTCGTGCTTATGTAGGGCGGGTGAGATAAAACCCCACACCTGAAGCAATAGGAGCGGTATCGACAGCGCAATCGCGGCATAGAGCGATACGGTCACGTAAAGCGTGAACGATTCCTGCGCGGTTGTTACGACCAGCCTTTCCTCGTCAGGTTCAGCGTTCTTTGCACCCGGACCGAGTTCTACTGGCAGACGGACGCCTTTCGGGACGACGGCATTTGCTGTAAAGATAGGTTCATCGGTAAAAAGCGCCGGTCCATTCGGTGAGGCAACGACGACCGCATTGACCGACGCGCCGATCGGTACAACGCTTGTTCCAAATTTTGTCTGCTCTGAAAAGATAAAACGCCCATGATCGCCAGGCTGCAGGCTAGAAAGGGGAAGTACCTTTTCTTCGCCGGTCAGGCCAACTACCGGCACTTCGCGGCGTTGAGCTTCGGACAGGGCTCGCCGGATCGGGACCTCAAGAAACCGAAATATATCGTCCGAAAAGGCAAAGCAGACGATAAACGCAATTATGACAATAATTACAGAATTAACAAGCCTTTTGCGCAGCTCGTCCAGATGGTCAAGGAACGACATCTGGGCGCCGAGATCGGCATTTTGGTCAATTTCAGGTTCTGCCATTCCAAGTGCGTTTTGGGCGCGATCTTTGCCCCCAACTCAATTGCTCAAAGCCAGTCTCTTTTCTCCGACAGGGCGCTGTCTGCTGGTTCGGTATTTGGAGCAGCGTCAGACCCATTTTGGTTCGCGGGGACAGCGTCGTCGAACTGGGATGCGTCTATCTCTTTTACGGCCGGAACGGAGATCGCCGAAGTAGTCTGAACAGTCGGCGCTATTGCCCGAGGTTCGGTCTTTTCATCGATATCGTCCATTCGAAAAGCCTTTGTTTCCTCTTCAAAGTTGACCTCCCGTTCCCACGTATCCTTGAACTCATTGGTCGTGTTCCGAAGATCGGCCATGATTTTTCCAAGTTTTCGTGCCAATTCCGGAAGCCTACGGGGGCCGAGAAAGATCAAGGCAATTATGCCGATCAAGATCAGCTCTGACGTTCCTATCGATTCGAAAATGAATAAAAACAACTGCGTGTACCTCTAACCCCTGTATCTGCCTAATTTACGTTGATAAGCTTAGAACCCATTCCAGTCACGTGGCCGATTCGTTTCGCTGCCGGTACCATCTCTAAAAAGCTATTGGCACCGCTCTCATCTAAGCTTATCAAAAGTCCGCCCGCTGTTTGCGGGTCAAAAAGGGCACTTTGCATCTCGCGTGAGACCGTGGGGGAAAATCCAACGGTCTCGCCCACATAGATCCGGTTATTCTTGTCGCCGCGAGTAAGCATGCCGTCGGCGATCAGGTCCAAAACATCGGGCAGCAAAGGAACGGCTTCCGAATCTAGCTCAAGCGTTACACGGCTCGCTTTCGCCATCTCAAATGCAT
>JADYZI010000281.1 GCA_020853255.1 Acidobacteriota bacterium | reverse complement strand
GCTAAGAATGCCGGCTCAACGTCCGGCCATGCTGTCCCGAACCGGGACAACGCTTAGGGGAACATCTTCTGCTGCTCCAAATTTGTACGAGACCAGTCCGTCGCCGGTATAGACATACCAGCTTCCCTTGCGAAAGACGACAAGGTCAACGGTGCCGTCTCTGTCAACATCCGACGGCACGGGCCGCCCGCCGTCGAATCCGAATTCCATCTGCTCGCGTTTTCCCGTATCGCTGTCGATGTAATGCCAAACACCAGAGTGGTAAATAGCCAGATCGGCCTTTCCGTCACCGGTATAGTCCGCCGGCAGCAGAAGGTCGGTGCCCGCGATGCCAAAGTCGAACGTCGTTACTTTCCCTGATTCGCTGCTTTGGGTATACCAGCGGTTCTCTGATGGCCGGAATATTGCGAGGTCCGCACGCCCGTCGCCGTCGTAATCCGCGGGGACAGGAACATCTCCGGCTATACCGAAGATCGAAAGGTCAGCCGACCAGCTGCGTGTGGAGAGAAGTTTCTGCCACATTCCGTTATGCCAGATGGCCGGATCGGCGAGGCCGTCGCCGTCGTAGTCGGCATTTGCAATGGCGGGGCGGCCCTTGAATTGCGGAACGCTGGCCAGAAGCGTAGAACCGTCAGAGCTTCGGCGAATGGTGAACAGCCGCGATGCTTTTTCAAAGGTGCCTGCATCCGGGACACCGTCGCCGTCAAAATCGCTGGTAAAATATTCGCCGCCCGCCGTGCTCGCCGAAACGGCCACCAGTGTATTCTGCGAAATAATGCCGACACCACGGCGAAGCACTGAGAACGACGGGTCTTTTCCGGCCTTTTGTGCCGAACCGGTCAATGCGGTTATCAGGACAAGGCAGATCGAACTCAGACCGATGGCTAAGTCCTTTGGTTCAAAAATGGCCTTCCGGCGTTCCGATTTCGGGCGTGTCCTGAAAATACAGTTGTCCTCTTACTATGTATCGACGCGGAAGCCGCGCCGTTTTTGCCAAACTATTTTTCTTATGTCCACTCAATACTGACAATTGCCGCGTGCTTCCTGTAAAATTCACCTTTCAGGTTCAAAAGGAAGTACTCGATCTATTTAGATCTATGGCGGCAAGAATATTGAGCGGAAAGCCGATCGCGGAGGCGATAAAAGCGGAAGTGGCCGAAGAGGTCATACGACTGCAAGCACAAGGTGTGCGGCCCGGTTTGGCCGTTGTTCGCGTGGGTGACGATCCGGCCTCGGCGGTCTATGTCGGCAGCAAGGTAAAAACGTCGGAAGAACTCGGAATAAACTCCGAACACATCCATCTGCCGGCAACCGCGCCGCACGACGAGGTAATTGGAATTGTTCGCGAACTGAACCTGCGGGAAGACATTGACGGGATATTGGTCCAACTTCCGCTGCCGCCGCAGGTGGACGCGGGCGCGGTGCTCGAGGCGATAGACCCGCAGAAGGATGTTGACGGATTTCATCCCGTAAATGTCGGCCGGTTAAGCCTTGGCGAAAAGGCCCTTGTTCCGTGCACACCAGCGGGCGTTATCGAGATATTGAAAAGATCCGATATTGAAATAGCGGGCAAGCACGCCGTTATTGTCGGCCGGAGCAATATTGTCGGCAAGCCGATGGCTATGCTTCTTTTGAAAGAGAACGCGACCGTGACCATCTGCCACTCGCGGACCGCCGATCTGCCGTCTGTCACGCGGCAAGCTGATATTCTGGTCGCCGCCATCGGGCGTGCCGGATTTATTCGCGGCGAGCATATTCGCGAGGGTGCAGCGGTCGTTGATGTTGGGATCAATAACGTGTCTGACCTCGACTTTGCGGCCGAATTGTTTGCACCTGAGGACTTGGAAAAGCGGCTTAAGGCCATCGAAAATCGCGGGTTTACGCTTGTCGGCGATGTAAATCCGAGCGAAGCGGTAGAGAAAGCCTCGAATTTTACACCGGTACCCGGCGGGGTTGGGCTTTTGACGGTCGCGATGCTGATGAAGAATACGGTCGAGGCATCAAAAATGAGGAGAGGGATTTAACCACAGAGACAGTGGGGACACAGAGAAGATCAAAAATAAACAACCGAATTTAATGGCCTCCGACCTTTTCACTCGGTGCCTTGGGTGTCTCTGCGGTAAAGATCAATTATGAACTTTGAAGAATATCAAACCGCGGCGGGCAGGACGGCGCTTTACCCGCGGCGGATGAGCAATCTTGAATATCCGACGCTTGGCCTGACCGGCGAGGCGGGCGAGGTGGCGAACATTGTCAAAAAGATCCAGCGTGACAATGCCGGCATACTCACGGACGAGGTCCGAGGCAAACTGCGTGATGAACTCGGCGATGTGCTCTGGTACATCTCAGCCTGCGCGGACGAACTTGGGCTAACGCTGGATGAGATCGCGGCATTCAATGTGGATAAACTTGCCAAACGGCATGGAAAATGACGGCATTTTGAAATGCTAAAGGTTGGACTTACAGGCTCGATCGCGGTTGGGAAAACTTTTGTTTGCGATATTTTTCGTGAACTTGGCTGTCATGTGCTTGATGCCGACCATGTCGCGCGCGATGTTGTTGGGCCGGGAATGCCGGGCCTTGAGCAGGTTGTCGCCGAATTCGGCCCCGGTTTTCTGCGGCCTGACGGAACGCTCGACAGGGAAAAGATGGCAGTCCTTGTGTTTGGTGATGCGGAAAGCCGCCTAAAGCTGAATTCGATAGTCCACCCGCTTGTTTTCGAGGCACAAAACGCGTGGCTTGCCAAAATTGAGGCCGATGACCCGGACGGGATAGCGATCGTTGATGCCGCGCTGATGATAGAATCCGGCGGTTTCAAGCGGTTCGGGCAACTAATTGTCGTTTGGTGTGAACCTGATATACAATTGAAGCGTCTGATAGATAGGAACCGTTTACCCGAAGCTGAAGCCAGAAAGCGAATAGCCGCACAGATGCCGCAGGATGAAAAAAAGCGGTATGCCGACCACTTGATAGACACGTCAAATGGTTTTGAGGACACCCGCCGCCAGGTCCGCGAGGTCTACGAGAAACTGAAACTCTCTCGTTACTGATCGTTTTTCCCAAGCTGAGGACAGGCGGCCTTACCCTATGGACGTCGTGAGGAAAAATGGATCGCGCGGAAAATGCCGAAAGATCGGCAGGAAGGCTTTAGTATGCTCGTTGATCACGTTCGCGGCGGTCCTTTTCTCAATTTCCTGCACACAGATACAAAAACCGGAGCCTGAACCGTTCTTTGCTCAATCTATACCGCCAAAAGCACAAGAGTTTCGCTGGAGCAACGGGCGGCTGCCGAAAAGCTTTGATCCCGCACTTGCCGCCGCGCCGCCTGAGACGGACGTTGTCAGGGCATTGTACGAAGGCTTGACCGAGACCGATCCGACCACACTAAACGAGGTCCCGGGCGTTGCCGAAAGCTGGACAGCAAGCGACGATCATAAGACCTGGACATTCAAGCTTCGCAAAAATGCCAAATGGAGCAATGGGAAGTCAGTTACGGCAAACGATTTTGTCCGGGCGTGGAAGCGGTTGGTAAAACTGGGCGACAAGACGGCGAACCGTAACCTGCTTTCGAACATTGTCGGCGTGCCGAAGCCCGAAGGCCAGGCCACGGCGACAGATGCCGTAGATGGGGCCTCCAATTCGAATCAAAAGGCGATCGGTCCTCCGCTTCAGCGAATGGCCCAGATGCCTGTAAATTCCAACACCGCACCGTCCGCTGGCCCGGCAGACTCGAACACGGCTGTTCCGGGGTTGTCTGTCCCGCCAGAAGATAGATTGAAGTTTGGAGTAACGGCCGAAGATGAGTTTACGCTCAAGGTTTTGCTCAACCTTCCGGATAAAGAATTTCCGCGGCTTGTTGCGAACCCGATCTTTCGGCCGATCTTCAATAACGGCGAGGAGTTCGTTGGAAAAGAACTCGACACGAATATCGTCACGAACGGCCCGTTTCGGGTGACAAGCGTTGACCAGGCCGGTTTGGTGCTCGAGCCTTCCGCCAACTATTGGAACCGCGACGCCGTTAAACTCGAACGGGTGAAGATGGTTGCGATGGACACGCCGGAACAGGCCCTTGCGGCATATCGGGCGGGCGAACTTGATGCGATCACGAATGCCGATCTGTCGCCGCTTGTGCTCAAGCTTTTGTCGCCGTATGACGATTTTCGGAAGATGACGCACAGCGCCCTTAATTTTTACCAGGTCAACACAGCAAAGGCCCCATTTTCGGACCGCCGCGTCAGAGAGGCGCTCTCCAATGCCATTGAACGCGACAGGCTTACTGAAGCTGAGATGGATGGCGCCACCCGCCCGGCACTTGGGTTTCTGCCGTATTCATCCGGCGAAACACCAACACTGACACAAGATAGAGAAAAGGCACGCGACCTGCTCGATCAGGCCGGTTTTCCGGACGGCGCCGGCTTTCCGGTAATAAAGCTGATCGTGAATCGCAACGACACTCAGCAGCGGGTAGCAAGATCGGTCGCGAAGATGTGGAAACAGAACCTCAACCTTGAGACCGAGATCGTGGTCAAGGAAACGGCAGAGGTTGAAAAGGCCCGAACCGTTGGCGATTTTGATCTGGTCCGCCGAGGCGCCGTTTTTCCAACGTCTGATCAAACCGCAAGCCTGATGGCAATATTTGAGCCGAAAATACCGCCGGCCGATCCGCGCGTCACAACCCAGGCAGTTCAGCCGAGCCCGACGATCGCGGCGAAAGGCCCGGCGGCCACCGATTCTGATCCTGCTCAACCGCCTGCGTCGGTATCCGCCGAACCGGTTATACTTACAGAGGCTGACGCAATTTACGAACTGCGTGCCATTCCGCTGTATTTTCCAACTTCGTTTGCACTCGTAAAGCCATATGTTGACGGCTTCGATACTAACAGCCTTGACGCAATTGCGCTTGCAAACGTTGCGATCGATAGCAATTGGCGGCCGCGGAAGGCCGGCCAGTAAGTGCTTTATTCATTCACGTCGCCAGCAATCGATGGACGGCCCCATTCTTTCGGTCAACGACCTAAAAACTACATTTCAAACCGCAAACGGCATCGTGCGGGCGGTTGATGGTGTCTCATTTGCGCTTGGCCGGGGTGAAACGCTCGGTATCGTTGGCGAATCGGGATCTGGAAAATCGGCGGCAAGCCTTTCACTGGTGCGGCTGGTGCCCGAACCAGGACGGATCGAAGGCGGCAGCATCACGTTTGACGGAACGGATATCCTTTCGCTGCCGGCCGGAGAAATGCGAAAGGTCCGCGGCCGGCGGATGGCGATGATCTTTCAGGACCCGACAGCGTCGCTGAATCCCTATCTGAAAGTTTCGACGCAGCTGACCGAGATAACTCGCCTGCATCTTGGACACAGCAGGGCCGAGGCGCGCAAACACGCCATCGATATGCTCCG
The DNA here is from genome assembly GCA_020853255.1 of Acidobacteriota bacterium. The sequence continues at coordinate 7,991 of JADYZI010000281.1, read as the reverse complement.
GGCCGTCGGCATTCCTGACGCGGAACGCCGCATCGACGATCATCCCCACGAGTTTTCGGGTGGAATGCGGCAGCGGGTAATGATCGCAATGGCGTTAAGCTGCGGGCCGGAGCTTTTGATCGCTGACGAGCCGACCACGGCGCTTGATGTTACGGTCCAGGCGCAGGTACTTGATCTGATACGAGAATTGAAGGAGCGGTCGGGAACAAGCGTAATTTTGGTCACACATGATCTTGGTGTCGTGGCGGGAATGGCTGACAATGTCATTGTGATGTATGCCGGCCGTGTTTTTGAAAAAGCCTCGACGCGAGATCTGTTCGCCCGCCCGGCAAATCCCTATACGATCGGCCTTCTCAAGAGCATGCCAAATCCGGAGCGGGAGATGAGCGGGCCGCTTTATCAGATTCCCGGCTTGCCGCCGGACGCCGCGAATTTGCCGATCGGCTGCCCTTTCGCCGAACGCTGCTACCGCGCCGAAGGAATCTGCCGCCGCGAGGCCCCGCCATTCGTTGAAGCTGCGCCGGAACATTATTCCCTTTGCCATTTTGCCGCGGATGTTTATGCGGACGATCGGCCCGCGCCCAAATTCGGCCTATGACCACTGATCTGGACCCATTGATATCAATACGAGGCCTGTCGGTGAGCTATACGTCCGGCCGGGGCCTGGTCGGTAAGCGCCATACTGTAAAGGCTGTTGACGGAGTTTCGCTGGACATAGCCGAGGGCGAAACGTTTGGCCTTGTCGGTGAATCAGGCTGCGGCAAGTCAACGCTTGGGAAGGCCGTACTTCGGCTTACGGAACCAAGCGGCGGCGAGGTGCTATTTCGCGGGCGAAACCTCGCCGAGCTATCGAACGCAGCCATGCGGGCAGAGCGAAAGGGGCTGCAGATGATCTTTCAGGACCCGTACGGCTCGCTAAATCCGCGAATGACCGTTCGGCAAATGATTGAAGAGCCGATCCGCACATTCAGGCTTGCGGGCCGGGCGGACATTGGCGCCCGCGTTCGTGAGCTATTGGAGACGGTGGGCCTCGCGGCCGGCCATTTGGACAGATATCCAAGTGAATTCTCGGGCGGTCAGCGGCAGCGGATCGGGATCGCCCGGGCACTTGCGGCTGAACCGGAATTCATTGTAGCGGACGAGCCGATATCGGCGCTGGATGTATCGATACAGGCGCAGATAATAAACCTGCTCAAACGGCTGCAGGCTGAAAAGGGGCTGACATACCTGTTCATCTCACATGACCTTCGAGCCGTCAGGTACGTCGCGGACCGTGCGGCAGTGATGTATTTGGGCCGTATCGTCGAGATAGCATCGGGACGTGAGGTCTATTCAGATCCGCTGATGCCTTATACAAAAGCACTCATCTCGGCTGTGCCGCTTCCTGATCCAAATGCCGAGGCCAGGCGTCAACGCATTATCCTGAAGGGCGACCTGCCATCGCCAATCGATCCGCCCTCGGGCTGTACGTTTCACACTCGCTGCCCATACGCGATCGACGACTGCCGATACGTTGTCCCGAAATTGGTCGAGATAAAACCGATGCATCATGCGGCCTGTATCCGCATAGATCCAGATAATCCGGATATAGACATGAACGCCGCCCGAACAGGCGCAACAAGGTATTTTTGAACGCGGATCAAGCGGTAGATCCGCAAAATCCGCGTTCATATTGCCTCTAGTGGAATGTAACAGATGATTTGGAAGTAGTTCTTGCCGTTCTCTGCTTCTTTTGCGAACTTTGTGTCCTCCCTTTGAGGTTTTTGTGCTATCGGTTTTTTTAACACAAAGCTCACCAAGTTGAAGACACAAAGAGCACAAGGTACTTACGATTCGCGCGTTACAGGCCACTAGTATGGAGCCGGTCAAAGTTAATGGACTAATTGCCCGTACGGGCTGAACTCGATCTTTCGCCGGCGGAATCCCGCAGTGCCTTTATCCGGTCATGGGCCGATCGAACGGCCGTGAACTGTTCCTGTACCGTTTCCATTATATTTTCCGGCAGGCCTTGCTGCAGTGCCGATTCATAGGCTTCCTTTGCCGAATCTTCGCCGCGTTCGCAATCGTTCAGAATGCTTTGTTCGTTATTGCCGGTGACCGCGGACTTAAGGTCCATCCAGCCGCGGTGAATAGTTCCGGTAAGTGATCCGGTGCTTTCCGGATCACCGCCAAGTGAATGGACAAGAGACTGCAGTTCACCCGCAAACCTCGACCGCTGTTGTGCAAATTCATAGAAGAGCGATTTTAGATCGGACCGCTCGATGCCATCAGCGGCGGCCTGGTATCCGTCCTGGCCGTCCTTGCAGGTCTGGATCAAACCGTTAATCGTGGAAATGACGTCATCGTTCGAAAGACTCTCGGTACTCTGGTACGTCGCGTCCTGCGTAATGGGCTTTGTTGCCTCGTAATCGTTGATCATAAAACTAACCTCCTTTTCCCCACTGTATAGAAAAACGTAACTTCAGCAGTTCTGTTACAACCAGCGTGCCACTCTCACATAACCGTGTATTTATTGGGGTTTGGCGTGGATCATAGTCTGGGTGAACCGCTTCGAACGCACGAATATGATACGGCAAAGCGAGTTCGACAGCGGTTTGTATACCCGGCTACTGTACGCGGACGGAACTGTGCCATAATCAGCGTACGCGGAGCATGGCTTTTTTCAACAATATTTGTTGAAATCGGATAAAGATTCATCCTATTTAGCAAATAAGCAAAGACCGCCTTTCGAGCTTCGATCGCGAGTTTTTCGCGGTCAGGCCTTTGTTGTGTACCTGGAATGACTTCATCCCGAAAGAAGGAAAAGTTTCTTGACCGGCTCGCCGAAGAGAACGGCGTGGCGGTGATCATTGTCGATGCTGAGGGCGAAACGCCTTCGGAATCCAACAATAATTCGATGTGCCGGAATCTATACGGTTCAAAAGAGTTTGCTCCCGAATGCGACAAGTTTTGCGGGAAGGCATATCAATGGGCCGCGGAGGCCGGAAAGCCGGTTGATTACGAATGCTACGCCGGCCTGTCGTGCCGAGCCGTACCTGTATGGGAGGGCCGCCAGCAGTTTGCGGCAATCGTCGGCCGGACCTTTCTGAAAGCGGAGCGATATAGGGAGGCGACGGAAAGGGCAATTACCGGCGATTGGCGACAGTTTCCGCCAACTGACTTTTTTGAGAACGTGCTCATTGCGGGCTCGGCCCAGTCGATCGAGCGTGCCGCCGCGAAGCTGGAAAAATTCTCTGACCCCGGACGAAATGACATTCTCGAACTCGACCGGCTTACAGTGACGCCCCCGCAAACGCCTCCACAACCCGACGCGTCTTCGGAGCTTGAGCAGGAACGGATAGATGAGCTGATCAGCAAATTCCGTGAAGAGACCGAGAAGGCCGCCGGCGAACTTGAGGCGGCTGTTTCATATGAGGTCCAACAGGACCGCAAGGCCGCCGCCGAGTGGCGCTCACTGTTTGGCTCGCTGATGAAAATGGAGTACCGCGAAGCGTGTTCGCGGGTGCTGACCTATCTGAAAGAACGGTATTCGCTCGATTCGCTGGTCTGGCTGGAGCGGCGGAACGGTAAGCTTGCGATGCATGTCGGCATCGGCGAACTTGCGGGAAAGTCGATCAAGATCGGTGTCGAGGCCGTACACAAACGGCTACTTGACGCGGCGGAGAATGAGGTCCCGGTGGAGTTTCGCGAACGCCGGAGCGAAGGTGAGAAAGGCGAGCGGGTACTCTCGCTTTTTCCGGTCCTCGTCGGCGGCGAGGTACGCGGAGCGATCGGCATAAATTCTCATATTACCGACGACGAACAAAAGCGTCATATATCGCGGTTTGCACAGACACTTGCTTCCCAGCTTGAGATACTCAGGCTTCGGGACGAAGTTGCCCGGCGGGATTGGCTCTCGCGTGCCGTGATCAAGTTCAACGAAGAGCTTCGGCGGATCGATTCGGAAGATTTTTGGATGAGGATCGCCCAGGTTTCGGCCGAGCTGATCGGAGCCGAACGTGCCTCTATCCTCGTTCGGAACGAGAAATCTAATACACTGCACGCCAAGGCAGCGATCGGCTCCAGGGCTGATCTGAAGGAAGTATCGGGCATCGGGGTCCGCGTTGCGACAAGGATACTTGAGATCGGGACACCGGTCGTCGTTACCGATCTTACAGGCGTTGGCATCGACCGGGCACCGGCGGAATGGAGTTACAAGACGGCGTCATTTATTAGCTATCCGATAATAATTGACGAGCGAAGGATCGGCGTTCTGAATTTTACCGACAAGGCCGGCGGAGAGGCCTTTGACCGGTCTGACCTGGAATTGATCCAGGCGATCGCTCCACAGATAGCCGTTGCGATTGATCGAAATTCGCTCCGGGAAAAGGCGGGCGAATACGAGCAGCTATCGGTCACTGATCCGCTGACAGGCCTGCTGAACCGTCGTTACCTTGAGGAACGCATCGCGGAAGAGATCGTACGCTCAAAGCGGCACCGATTTTCTCTTACGCTAATGATGCTGGATGTCGATGAGTTCAAATCGTACAACGACAAATTCGGACATCCGGCGGGCGATGCAGCTCTTCGCACGGTCGGCGATATTTTGAAAGAGAATCTTCGCGGGGCCGATGTGGCCGCTCGCTACGGCGGCGAGGAATTTGCCATTCTGCTGCCGCAAACTGCTGCGGAAGAAGCGGGGCAGATCGCGGAACGCATACGGAAACAGGTTGAAAAGGCTGAGTTCGGCGGGCGTCAGGTGACCATCAGCGTAGGCATTGCGAGTCTTTCAAAAGAGGTCGATAGCCCCCGCGACCTTATATCCGCCGCCGATGTTGCCCTATATGCGGCAAAGAACCGCGGACGGAACAATGTTCAGGTATTCAATGGCTGGGGGGAAGCTACTGACGACAGCGTTCACTAATGGAGGATCGGCAGTACAAAAGGACTTTGGCTGAGAACGAAGCCGGCGAATTCGTAGGACGATCCGCGGAGATGGATCGCCTTGTCGCGCTCGCGTCAGGTACGGGAGCCGCAATAGTCGCCGGTGCGCCCGGCGTAGGTATTACCGAGCTTCTCAAGCAGGTTTATGACAGGCTGTTCTCCGAACGGGGAGACGTCATTCCGTTCTATTTCGCACTCAACTTTTCAGGCGAAACGGCCGAACAAACGGCCCGCCGATTCCTGCATCAATTTCTGCTGCAAACCGTAGCATTTCGCCGCGGCGATGGCGGAATTCTAAATTGGTTTCCCGACATGTGCGAACTGGCCGAACTGGCCGTTCCGGCAGATGGCCATTGGGTTGACAGGCTCGTGAGCAAATTCACCACCGCCCATCCCGAGTGTGACGACGAATCGCTGATACAAACCTGTCTTAGCGGCCCGATACGGGCAGCGGCGTCTGGAGCCCGTGTGTTTGTGCTCATCGACAATGCCCATGCTGCCGCCCACTCCGAAGCAGCGGCACGCGTTCTTCGGGAAATTGAGGCCATTTATCCCTCAAGCCGTGTCCCGTGCGTGATAGCGGGCAGACGGCGCTACGCATTCGATTTGCTTGAGCGCGAACGGATCTCGATCGAACCGCTCGAATTTGGAGACGTTGCCCGTGTGGCCGAGAATTTGGCCGCTCGATACCGCGTGCGGGTCAACGATGAGACGCGCGATCTGGTCGCGAACCAATTCGGCGAGAATATCGAATTCATCCGATTCATGTTCCAGACGGCGGCCGAGAAGAACGAACAGTTCGACAGCTTTATGCAGGTCGAAAAGATCTATGCCCAGGAGATATTCGGCGGCCGGATCAGGCGATATTACGACGCGTTGATCGAAAGCATAGCGCCGGACGAAGCGCTGCAGAAAAGCATTATCAGCCTTTTGGACGTTGCGGTTACTTTGGGCACAAAACAGCTTTCGGTCGAAAGCTGGCTTAAGCATCTCGCGGTGAGTGAAGCGGCGTTCTCACGGATCATCAGCCTGCTGAATATTCATGAGCTTGTGCGCCTTACGGGAAGCCGGGTCGAGGCGATGGACGGCAGCCAGATCCTTTTCGACTATGTCACGTCGCGGTTTCGCCTCGAGATCGCCGGTGAGCAGCGGGCGGCACTTTTTGGCGAATGTGTTGCCGATTATTTGAAGAGGGCACCGCGCCTAATGGCGGCCTATTATCGACGCTTGGCCTCGCTTGGCCTGCGTGAACTGTTGGCATCATTTTCGCTTCAGCAAGTCCCGATCGGCCTGCTCGACTATGGTGTGTACGCCGATGAATATAAAGGGCTGCCCGATGCGGAGATCGAGGCCGGACTCGGGCGCGAGACGGAAAGGGTCGGGCTCCCGCAGATCGTTTACACGGCCTATGCCGCCGATCTTTATAAGCCGATCGGCGAACTTGCCGAAAAGGAACATTCGGCAATTGCCCTCGGGTTTCAAGAGGGAAGATACAGCGACGAGGATGAGGTTGTTTGGGTGGCCGCTGAGATCGATTCAAAGCTCGAAGCATCGCGCGAACTCGCCGAGTTTTGGTGCGACCGGCTGGAAATGGTTGCACTGATGTGCAACTTTGGGAACTACAAGCTCTGGATGATAGCCCGCGAAGGCTTTACGCACGATGCGATGGAGATACTTCGCCGCCGCGGTGCGTACGCGTCCAGCCGGCGGCAGGTCGAGTATTTGAGAAAGATCGTTTCCGCCGATCTGCGGGACCGAAAAGAGTCGGCCGCCGATGAGTATGAGGTCGTGGTCCCGATGGGCGATGAAAGCGAAATGATCGCTGCCCATACGCTTGAAGAGATCGCTCGGCGGCATAACGTATCCGCGAAAGCGATCAATCAGATCAAGACCGCATTGCTTGAAGCTTCGATCAACGCGGCAGAACACAGCTTGAGCCCGGATCGCCGCATTCACCAGAAGTTTCGTGTTGAGGACGACCGGATCACAATAACCATATCAAACCGCGGACTTCGGCTGGCGGACAGGAAGCCTGAGGGCGTGCCGGCTGGCGATGACGAATCGCAGCGTCGCGGCTGGGGCTTAAAACTGATCGAGCGGCTAATGGATGAAGTTAGGATAGAACAAACCGACGACGGAACATCTATCTCAATGACAAAATTCCTGGTCAGGGAAGCTGCGGCCTGAATGGCAGCAGAGATCCTCAATTCGTTCGCGGCCGGCCGCGTGATCGCGGCGTCATGAAACGGATCGACCTTTCCAACGCCGGGACGGCCCGCTGAAAATACGAAATGATCTCGGCAACGTTTGCATCATTGCGATACTTGCGGACAAACTCTTTGCCGGCATCGAGCGCAATGCGTTTGCTCGTTACATCATTTCGGGCATAGTTGCTTACAAAAGTGTAATAGAGCCCTTCCTGTTCCCTGATCGAAAGAAGCCTTTCGCGTTCCTCGGGCGGCGTGGCGTTCCGTATCGCCATTATCAATTCATCACTCGCGTCACGAAGCGTCAGGGCCCATTCTTCTTCGGGCGATAGGACAAAATTGACCCCGCGCGATGCGATCGCTGCGATAAGTTCCTGGTTCGTCTTTTGGATCTGTTCCGGAATTTCGGGAGTGTGGTTGAGCGCCCAGCGTATCTGCTGGATCGTTACAGGATCGGAAGCGCTATGCTGTGTCGGCTGGCCGACGATGCGTATCGCCGGCAGCAGCGTAAGAACGAGAGACCCGATCATGAACCGAAGGCGCATTCGCACACCTGCAAATGACAGAATTTTATCACAAATTCAGCTTGTGCAAGCGCAAAAAGGCGACGCTCCGTGCAGTCCCGCGGAAGATACAGCAACTTCGATGTTCCATTTTTCATCTTAATAATGTAGACTGACTTTCCTTGTCAGTGTCAACAAACTTAAGTTTGTTGGACTGTTCGACAAACCTAGTTTGTCGAACTTATTTGGGGGCGACAGGCTTCGACAGGGGCTTGTATAGATCTTTGGATGCACGTCGGGCTTTTTGTAGGTGAGCTCGTTAACAAAACTTGCAAAACACAAATGCTAATCAAGAATT
>JADYZI010000280.1 GCA_020853255.1 Acidobacteriota bacterium | reverse complement strand
CCCTTTCTACCTTGTACGGCACCTGCTTTATTTCGTCGCTTACCTCATCAAACTTCCGTCCCATGAAGCGTTTGATCGAATAAAGCGTATTCTCCGGATTGGTCACGGCCTGCCGCTTTGCGACCTGGCCGACCAAACGATTTCCGTCCTTTGTAAACGCGACCACCGACGGCGTAGTCCGTCCGCCCTCGGAATTTGTGATGACGACCGGCTCACCGCCTTCCATCACCGCAACCACCGAGTTGGTCGTTCCCAGATCGATACCAATGATTTTGCTCATCTAAGTTTCTCCAGATTTATTAAAGATCGCTCGCCTGTGATTACATATAAATGACTTGAGCCTGAATTGAGTATAAAGATTGAGTGTGTTGTTGTCAAGTTTATTTAGAAGCAAGGGAATAATGGATTAGGAAGTATTTGAAACTGGTTCGAATATGAGATTATCGGCACTTGCTTCGGGCTTTTTCGTCTTTGTTCGTGTGTTTTTTTCGTGGTGGCGAAGCCTGAAAGCCGGCCTGCGAAACCGCACGAAAAATACGAAAAAAGAGGCCGCCTTTTCAGACAGCCTCAAAGGTTGAACAAGAAACAAAGGATCAGAAGCTGAACCTGATACCAAACTGCATCTGGCGGCGGCGGGCCCGCAGTCCGCGAGTTTCGGATAGCGCGGCAAGGTCATCCGGGTTCGAATAGTCAAAGTTCAGGGCACCAAAATTGGTTACCGTTGAACTGCCAGGATTCGGGATCGCCAAACCGGCGTATGCTCCGAGAGCGGCGTGGTTGAATACGTTGAACACGCTAAAGCTCGGTTCAAGTATCCAGTTTTCTTTCCAGATCCGTATCGGCCTGGTCAGGCGGAAATCCGCCGTGAACAGGTTTTCGAACGGATCGGGGTTCCCAAGCGGAACGAGCGGGATGGTCGGGGTGACCGCCCCGAGAGCTCTAAGCTGAGCTTCGGAGAAGATCCCAGCGGCAACAAGACGCTGGCCGTGGGGCGTCAACTGGTTTGCACCGTTGGCGTTGTAAGCGGCGATGACCTCGTTCAGATCAGCCAGGTTCTTGATCGAACGACCAAAGGCGCCGATGTTCGTTCCAGGCAGCAGATCGCCGCGAGGCGTACCGCCGACACCGCCGTCACCATTGATGTCCGACGTGAAAATGCCGCTGCCGGCCCGGTTGTTCGGAACGAACAACGACTGGGGGGCCGAGGTCTGGAACCGATAGATCTGATCGAGGCGGAAACCACCGATCAGGTCCAGGCTGGCACTGACCGTTGCATTATGCCGGCGGTCAAGCCCGCTTGGGCCGTAGTCAGAATTCCAGTCATTATTATCGGTCGTATTCGCAATGAATTCAGGCCGCCCCACGCCGCTGGTTGCCTTGTTCGAAGCAAGTGCATACCCCACAGTGTAGCTCAACCCTTTGAACAGTGCGCGTTCGCCGATCGAGAGGAATTTAAAGGTATCGCCGCCGAAACGGCCGTTGAGTGAGACCTGCAGTCCCGAATATGTCGAGAATCCCCCGACTGCAAGCCGTGCCCTGGTATTCAGGCTGGTTGCTCCGGGCCAGATCGTGTCGTTCGCAAGAGCAAACGTTGCAATGCTGGCGGTCGGATTCGCGTTCAGATAGGTCTGGATCGTAGTTGGGTTCACGTTGGCCGGGGTGGTGCCAATGCGGGTTGCGATCGACGCTCTTGCAGCCGCTTCATTAAAGAAGCGTGCATCGCGGCGGCTTTCATAATCAGCAAGCAGGAGCGGAAGTCCGATCGTGCGCTGTCTGATATAGTCCACCGAGATGACATGCCCCTTCATCAACTCATGCTGGAATCCGATGTTGAACTGCATCGAATACGGGATCTTATAATCACCCGGAAACTGGCCGCCAAAGGTAACGCCATTCGTGTTCGCGAATTCCGATGGGCCGCTATTAGGATTGTAATTACCCAGATTTGAGTAGGCAGCCTGGACCGCCGCGTTGATCTGCGTAATGAACGGGAGGACCGAACTGATTGTCCGCCCACGCAGACAACTGTAGTCACCGGCAGCAGTATCGGCCGGAGCGCATCCGGGAATGCCGGTAACGTTGATGGGCGTGCCGTCGGGGCCAACAACAAAGTCCGTCGCCAACGCGGTCGGGCCAATGCCGGTGGTTATACGAGCAAATTCATCAAACAGCGAATTGTTGAAGATGTTCGCTTCGTATGCCAGATAAAATCCGCCGCGTATACTGGTCTTGCCGTTGCCGAACGGATCCCATGCAAAACCAAGCTGTGGGCTGAACGCATCTTTCGGATACTTTGCGGCGTCGCCGAGGCCGGCACCGTAAACATCCAGTTCAGGAAGCCGCGGGACATCGGGGCTGCTGAAGAAGTTGGTATCGTAATTGTGGCGAAGGCCAAAATTTACGGTCAGGTTCCGACGGACCTTCCAAAGATCTCCAACATACCAGCTATAACGCGTGTTGTACTTACCGCCAAACGGCAGGTTATGCGCCGCGCGCGGTAAAGAAACCGGCGTTCGGTCCTACGCCAAAGTCCTGCAGCAGATAATCCTGCGGATTGCTGGAGGTGCTTGACGCAAAGTCACCGACGACAGCTACTGGACCCGCAAAGTTGGCAAATCCGCCAAGGATCAGGCGGGTTATGTCGCCACCGAAGCGGACAACATGATCGCCAAAAACGGCGCTGCCGTCGTACTTGCCCTGGTAGTTGTTTTGATACGTCTGCTGCGGGGCCAATCCGTTGGGGCCAAAGCTAAGATCGCCCACATTGATCTGCACCGGCGTGCCGTTTACAACCGGAAATTCAAAACCCGACAGCTCGCTGCTCGCGATACGGTTGTTGAAGTTCACATAACCAAGACGGCCTGAATGCGTCACCTTGCTTCCCGTCAGATTGATGCCGATCACATGTGTGTTCGTCCAGTCAATATTCTGGAACGGCGAACGGATCGTACCACCCGTCGAGGTATCATCGTTAAAATTGTGAAGATAGAACAAGCGAAGATTGTTCGTTGCGTTGAAGTCAACACGATTCAAGGCCGCTCTCGTGACGATCGGCAGCGACGATGCCGCATTGAACGTCGGAAAATCGCCGGAAGTGAAATTTGAGAAATCCGCCTGATTGAACCGCTCAAAATTTGAGAAGAAGAACAGTTTATCCTTCCAGAAGAGTGGCCCGCCGAAACGGTATCCTGCCTGATCGCGATTGAATTCAGGTTTAACAGCAACAAAGTCTGGCCTGGCGTCGAATCTGTCGTCTTGTTTGAAATAGAAGCCGCTGCCGGAAAACTGATTGCCGCCCGTGCGCGAAGCGATGCTTACCGCGCCGGATGTTGTCAACGAAGTCGAAAGGTCGAACGATGAACGCTGGAGATTGAATTCCTGCACGGCGTCCGTCGAGAAATTGGCAACCGTTGTACCAACCGTCTCGTCCGTTACGTCAATACCTTCCAACTGGACGCGGGTGCCTGTGCCCGATCCGCCGTTAACACGGACGGCACGGTAGGCATTCGTCTTCGTCGGGTCAATATTGCCGCCGTCAACGACCGTCACGCCGGGCTGAAGGACCGCGAGATCAAGAAAGTTTCTCTCGTTCAGCGGCAGGGCCGTGATCTGTCGGCTCGTGATAACGCCGTCAACCGTCTGTCGGGTCGTATCGACCTGAATATCAGTAGCGCCGATATCGACCTGCACGGTCTCGGATGTCGCACCGACCTTAAGGCTGATGTCGGCACGTGCGACCTGAGAAAGCTGAACCACAACATTATCGGCATTTGCCGAGCTGAAGCCCTGTTTCTCTATCTTTACACTATAAACGCCCGGCTGAAGCGAACGAACGGAATAGAAT
>JADYZI010000279.1 GCA_020853255.1 Acidobacteriota bacterium | reverse complement strand
GGGTTGATGGGCATTCACATTTTTACCGGCCTTGCGGCCTTTGGCCTTATCTCAGCCGCAACGATTGAACAGGTAAACCACCTGTCCGAGCTTGCCTTTGCCGCCATTATTTAACGCCGTACAGCTATCATTCGCCGCCGCTTTTGTTCATATTTGAACAAACAGCGGCGTTTTTGCGTAATGAATTTGCACAACGAATTTTTCGATCAACAGCATCCAACCTGCTGCGAAGAATTTTTTTAGAGGGATCGATATCATGAATAGCAGACCAGTTTATCAGCTTACCGCCCGACAGGTGATCCTACTTGGCATAACAACCGCCTTGATCGCTATCGGGGCCACCGCCCTTATTTACACGCTGTCCAGCTACTGGCGGCAGATCGACAATTCAGCATTTTCGTCAGCCGAAGCGGCCCCGCCTGGAATATCAGACCCGTCAGCGGTTTCCGATGAGCAAAACAGCATCGAGGTTTACAAAGCGCTTTCGCCCGGCGTGGCATTTATCACCACAACGTCCTATCAACAGGACTTCTGGGGCGGTGTCCAGGAGGGCAAAGGAACCGGATCGGGTTCGGTGATCGATACTGAAGGACATATTCTCACCAACTATCATGTCATTGAGGGAGCCCAGAAACTGACCGTGAAGTTTGGCGGTGACAAGCTTTACCCGGCAACCTTGGTAGGCGGCGACCCGGATACCGACCTTGCGGTGATAAAGATCACGCCGCCGGCAGAAGGGCTGACTGTCGTTGGGCTAGGTGATTCCGACAAACTGAACGTTGGACAGAAAGTGCTGGCGATCGGCAATCCGTTCGGGCTTGACCGGACCCTTACGACCGGAGTGATCTCGGGCCTCCAGCGTCCTATTCAGGCTCGCAACGGGCGTCCGATAGACTCGGCTATACAAACGGACGCCTCGATCAATCCCGGAAATTCCGGCGGGCCGCTGCTTGATAAATATGGGAAAATGATCGGCATCAACTCGCAGATACTTTCACCGGCCGGCGGATCGGTCGGCGTGGGCTTTGCGGTGCCCGTCAACACGGCAAAGCGTATCGTTCCGCAGCTTATACAGTACGGCATGGTCCGCCGGCCAAAACTCGGTGCCTCCATGCCCAGCGTTGAGGAACTTCTGGCACGCGGTTATCGGTTGCCGGTTAATAAGGGCCTGTTGATCTACGGCCTTGTTCCCGGCGGTTCCGCCGAGCGGGCCGGCCTTCGCGGCCTGACACAGAACGGTACCATTGGCGATATCATCCTTTCTATCGACGGCCAGCCGACCAATAATATGGATGATCTTTTTAGGCTGCTGGACAAAAAGCAGATCGGCGACACGGTGCAGGTCGAGGTCTATCGGGAAGGAAAAACAATGGCCTTGCCGTTAAAACTGCTGCCGTCAGCAAGTTCGGGGCGTCGCGCGGTTCAGTAGTTTCGCAAGACCGATCGATTTGCTTCCCTGGACATGAGGAAGCCTCTTAGCAGCGCCGGCCCATATGCCGGCGTTGCCCTTTTTTATGATCGAGCTGAACGACTTTTATAACGACGGATTCGGTTGGGCCTGCCGGCACTGTGTACGCGAGATCCAGGCATCACGTCCTGAGCCCGAACGTTCTCATTCACGCCTGCTGACCGAGGGCGAAGGCGAGGAAGATGGCAATGGGCCCCGATTGTCGCACAAGGCACTCGCAAAGTGGGCCGACGCGGCACGCCGAACTCTTGTCTGTCCGCGGTGCGGGATCACCGAACTTGCCGACATGGCGTGAGTCCGCAGGCGTATCGCTTTTGGCAGACCTTAGTGCTACCTTGGAATCAATGCGATCAGTCGAACTCGAAGCCGCCATTGCCATCGCTCGAAAGGCCGGAGCGGCCATTCTTGAACATTACGCACTCGATATCATCTCCGAAAGCAAGATCGGGCTGGACCAGCGTTCTGAACCGGTCACGGAAGCAGATCGCGAGGCCAGCCGCATCATTGTCGAAGGCCTTGCCGAACTTTTCCCGAACGACGCGATCCTTTCTGAAGAAGAGGTGGACAGATCGGCAGAACGCCTGGCCAGCGACCGTGTTTGGATAATCGACCCGATCGACGGAACCGCCGGATTCATCAAAAAAGACGGCGATTTTGCCGTGCAGATCGGGCTTGCGGAAGGCGGGAGTCCGATCATTGGTGTCGTCTATCTCCCGGCCCATCAAATTTTGTACTTTGCCTCGAAAGGCAGCGGCACATTTGTGGTCAGGGGTGACGCGGAGCCGGAACGCCTGCATGTTTCGGGCAATACAGATCTTGCGCAAATGAATATTGCCGTCTCGCGCGATCATCGCAGCCCGAAAATGTCGCGGATAATCAAGGGCCTCGGCTTAAGACAAGAGGTCGGCCGAGGCTCGGTCGGCGTCAAGATCGGGATGATCGCCGAGCGGACATGCGACCTTTACATTCATTTATCGCACAGGACAAAATTTTGGGACACATGCGGCCCGCAGATCATTCTCGAAGAAGCCGGCGGCCGCGTGACCGACCTTTTTGGAGACGAGTTTCGATACGATATCGGCAATGTGCTCAATCTCAACGGTATTGTCGCTTCAAATGGTGTTGCCCACGACAAGGTCCTCGATCAGTTGGCACCGATCCTGAGCGAGCTCGGCCGCTCCAGGCTTTCAGCGGCAAGCGCCAAGTGATCGGCCGCTATCTGAGGAAGATCGTTTTTGTTACAAGCCGATAGGCGGAACTCGGTAAAATGCCGCGAAGAAAAAGCAGGCCCTTTGTATTCACTGGATAGCGGAGCTTGCGCGACCCGTCCGTGACAGCGTCATAGATCGCCTGCGCCACGATCGAACCATCCGGGGCATCGCCGCCCGCCTTGTTCATAAACGATATGAATCGCGAGACATAGTGATCGTAGCTCGAAAGTCCGCCCTTTCGCGCTACTTCCTGTGAGCGGCCGTAAAAATCGGTATTGATCGGGCCCGGCTCGATGAGCTTTAGCCGGATGTTGAACGGATCCAACTCATACTGCAGCGACTCTGTAAATCCTTCGATCGCCCATTTTGTGGCATTGTAAACGCTCGAAAACGGAAAGACGGTCCGCCCGGCCATCGAAGCGACGTTGACGATATACCCGCCCTTTCGCTCTCTGAAATACGGAATAATCTCGCGGCAAACATTCATCGTCCCAAAGACATTGGTCTCGAATTGCCGTCGGACCTGCTCATCGGACGAGGCCTCGAACGGCCCGAGCAAGCCATAACCTGCATTATTGACAACGGCATCGATCCGGCCAAATTTTTCGATCGTTTCCGCGATCGCCGTTTGGATCGAATCGACATCGGTCACGTCCAGCCGGAAACATTCGACATCAACTATCCTTTGCAGTTCTTCAGCGTTCTCAGGCTGACGCATCGTCGCGGCAACCTTCCAATTCTTGGTTTGAAACAGCTTTGCCGTATGCAGCCCAATGCCGCTGGAGGCCCCTGTGATCAGTACGGTCTTGTCCATGAAAGGTAATTTACCACACGCAACTGTGCATATCAGCCAAGCAGGCTTCGTCTGTGCATATCCTCTGTGCCTCGGTGTCTCTGTGGTAAAATCTGGCTAATGAAGTTTCTGCATATTTCCGATGTGCACTTGGGGTGTACGCGTTATCAGCTGCCCGAGAGCCCGCGCGATTTCTTCGATGCCTGGATCGACGTGCTTCGGAAATATGCGATTGATGAGAAGGTAGATTTCGTCATAATATGCGGTGATTTCTTTCACAAACGGAGCGTTCCGCCGGAGACGATGAACTATGCGGTCGCGGGCCTTACGATGATGAAGGAGGCGGGCATTCCGGTCG
>JADYZI010000278.1 GCA_020853255.1 Acidobacteriota bacterium | reverse complement strand
TCAGGAGTTTTTCACCGAAAGAGGCAGAGGCGTTCGTTGCGGCCCTGTCGCCCCTGATCCAGCCAAGCCTGATCTATGACAGCGCCGCGACCGAGGCCGAACGCCGACAGGCCGCGCAGGGCGTTCAGCCGCTCGCTATCTCGCTGAAACGCGGGGAAAGGGTTGCTGATGAAGGCCAGAGGATCACGCCGGCGATGGTCTCGCAGATCGCGGCGATACAGAATTATTCCACCTCGACCCGCCGCGTGAACCGTTTCTTCGGCCTGCTCGTTCTGATCGCCGGCCTGTTCTGGACCGGATGGAAGTTCATCGAGCACCGCGGCATCGTTCCGCGCCTTGCTCTTTCAGAGCACAAGACATTTGCGTTGTTCGGGTTCATTGTCGCGGCCCAGACCGTCATCATGGCCCTTATGTTCCGTCTCGCGGAGTTTACCGCGTCCCAGAACGTTCGCGCCCCGATGAACGACGCAAGCCTCTGGGCGTTTGCCATTCCCTTCGCGTTCGGAAGCCTGTTGATGAACATGCTCGCCGACCGGCGGACGGCGCTTTTTACGGGCGTGTTCACATCGCTGATCGCCGGCCTGCTTGCTCCGCGCGGCCTTGAATTTGCGATCTACGCGACCATTGCCTCGTCCGTCGCGGTTTACGGAATGGGCCATTACCGCACGCGGCAGACCATTACCCTCGCCGGCACACTGGTCGGCGCCGTAAGCGCTCTGCTTGCGATCGCGATGATCGGCTATACACAGCAGCCGTTCATTCTAAACACGGTATTGCTTGCCATCGCGTGTGGGCTTGCCAGCGGTTTGATCACCGCCGCCGCGACCGCCGTATTCCTGCCCATCTGCGAATCGATCTTCGGCATCTTGACAGATGTAAAGCTGCTTGAGCTTTCAAACGCCGACCTGCCCGTACTCGGCCAGCTTGCCTTGCGTGCTCCGGGAACGAACCAGCACTCGCACGCGGTCGGGCAATTGGCAGAAGAAGCCTGCCGGACCGTCGGAGCAAACAGCCTGCTGACGCGGATCGGGGCCCTTTATCACGACATCGGCAAAACCGCCGCGCCTGAGCATTTTGTCGAGAACCAGATGGGCAAGAATCCGCACGACCGGCTTAAACCCGTCCAGAGTGCCAAGATCATCATTAGCCACGTGACATACGGGCAAAAGCTGGCAAGGGAAATGGGTTTGCCGCAGCGGATAATAGATTTTATTCCGCAGCATCACGGAACGCGAACACTGCATTTTTTCCTGAAAAAGGCGCAGGCTGAATTAAAGCCGGGCGAGGAACTGGTCGAGAACGATTTTCGCTATCCGGGGCCAAAACCTCAGTTCAAAGAGGCGGCGATAATGATGATCGCGGATAGCTGCGAGGCTGCGGCGCGTTCGTTGTCTGAGCCAACGCCCGACAACATTCGGTTTATCGTCACCAAGATAATCGACGCGATCATCAGCGACGATCAGCTTGATGAATGCGACCTAACGTTGCGCGAATTGACGCAGATCCGCGAGGCGATGATCCGCTCGCTTGTCGCGATCTATCACAGCCGCGTTGATTATCCAGGTTACGTTCCGCCCGCGTCCGGCCAGTACAAGATCGTCCCCGATAGCGGTGCGCAGGAATACGGCGGAATGCGATTTATCGATCCAAAGGATGTGCCCGTCGGCCCGGGCGGCGAGGTCGAGGACGAGGCGGTAAAACGAACGCACGAGCAGGAAAAGGCGGCGGCAAAAAAAGTATGACAGGCCGGCGGCGATCCGATCCGCGGATTCTACACAGAAACAAGAACGGCAGAAGCGAAACCTGATCGCCTCTGCCGTTAAGTTTTTAGCCAAGGCCGCGAACCTTAGGGAGTATTATTGATCAGCTCTTTCAGTTCCTTTCCCGGTTTGAAATACGCGACCCGTTTTGCAGGTATCTCGACCGATGCTCCAGTCTTTGGGTTGCGGCCGCGGCGCGAGTTGCGCTCGCGGACGCGGAAGCTGCCAAAGCCGCGCAGTTCGATCTTTTCTCCGCTGTTCAGGGTGTCAACAATACTGTCGAAAATTATCTCGACCAGTTGTTCAGCATCCTTTTTGGTCATCTCGGCTTCTTTTGCGACTTTCTCGACCAGGTCCGCTTTTGTCATTTCTCTAGTCCTCACACGGGGCATCCCGGCCCCAGGTTAGTTGAGCCTGCCTTTAAGCCGTTGTATCCGCCGACTCAGCCTTGTTCTCATCATCCGAACCGCCTTCCGCACCTTCAGGGGCAGCTTCGGCGACTGCTCCCGGTTCGGCGGCCGCATCAAGGGTTGCTTCACTGCCCGAAAGATCAATGGCCGACTCGCCCTCTTCGCCTGACGGCTCGACCGCACCCGGCTCGGCCGCGGCAGCAAGCGTCGTTTCGCTTGGCGACATATCTACGACCGCCGGGCCGGCGTCCTCTGTAGGAGTTTCGGTCGGTGCGTCCGTTTCGCTTTCGGCCGCTGCGGCTTCTTCCTCGGCACGGGCGAGCGAAGCCTCATATTCCTGCTTCGCTTTTTCCTTTCGTGCACGCTTTTCAGCTTCGCGTTCTTCCTTGGTCAGTTCGGGCTTAGCGGCCTCTCCGCTTCCGCCCAGAAGGTTCGCAAGTTCACCAAGGCTGGCCATGCCGCCCTTGGCCTCGGTCGAATAGACACGCGTATCGGCAACCGGTTCTTCATCCTTGCCGACAGCGCGATGCGAAAGGCCGATCTTCTGCTCTTCATTCTCGATCCGCAGGATCTTGAAATCCATCTCCTGGCCGAGGCTGGCGACCGATTCGGGGCTTTCGACCCGCTCATCGGAAAGTTCAGAAATGTGGCAGAGGCCTTCGAGTCCGTCGCCAAGCTCGACAAAGATGCCAAAACTTGTAAATCGAGATACCTTGCCGCGTACAACATCGCCCGGACGGTGTGTGGCGACAAAGCTTTCCCACGCGCTCGGCGTCAGGTCCTTCATCGAAAGCGAAAGCCGCTGGCCGGCCGCATCAATGTTGGTCACGATCGCGTCAACTTCCTGATCCTTCTTCAGAAGATCTTTCGGATGCTTCAGCTTCTTTGCCCACGTGATGTCCGAAACGTGGACCAGGCCGTCAATGCCGTCCTCAACTTCGATGAACGCTCCAAAGTCAGTGAGATTCCGTACCTTGCCGTGCACCTTCGTGCCGACCGGATAGCGTTCATGGATGGTGTACCACGGGTTGTCCTGCAGCTGTTTCATGCCAAGGCTGATCCGCTTGTCCTCGGTATCAACGCCCAGCACCTGCACCTCGACCTCTTCACCCTTGTTGAACATCTTCTTCGGGTTGGCGGTACGCTTTGACCACGAGATCTCCGAGACATGCACAAGGCCTTCAACGCCCGGCTCAAGTTCAACAAAAACGCCGTATTCGGTGACGGACGATACCTTGCCGTTGACCTTTGAATTGACCGGGTACATCTCGACGACGGTTGACCACGGGTCGGCCTGCAGCTGCTTGTACCCAAGCGAGATCTTTTCACGCTCGCGGTCGAGTTTGAGCACCTTCACCTGAACATGCTCGTTGACCTTGAACATATCGCCCGGATTGCCAAGCCGTCCCCACGACATATCCGTTACGTGAAGCAAGCCGTCAATACCGCCGATATCAACGAACGCACCGTACTCGGTCAGGTTCTTGATGGTACCTTCAACTACATACCCAAGGTCGATGTTGTTGAGCGTTTCGGCCTTTTGCTCATTGATGACCACATCGGTTATCACTTTGCGCGAGAGAACGATGTTGTTGCGGCGGCGGCTAAACTTGATTATCTTGGCTTCAATGTCCTGGCCAAGATAGGTGTCAAGGCCGCGGATCGGCCGCGAATCGATCTGCGAGCCGGGCAGAAATGCTTCGATCCCGTTAAGGTCAACACGAAGCCCGCCCTTGGTCTTGTCAACGATCTTTCCAATGATCGCTCTATCCTCTTTAAACGCTTCCTCAAGGTCGGTCCACACCTTTCGCAGCCTGGCATCAGAGCGCGACAGTGAAGGTGGAGCATCGCCGCCAGGGATGGATTTGATCATCACCTCAACGGTATCGCCGACAGCAAAAGTTTCGCCGCTTGCCTCCAGTTCCTCGGCCGCAATCACACCCTCACTCTTGTAGCCGAAATCGATCAGGGCCCCGCGGTCGGACATGCCGACCACCTTGCCTTCGACAATATCGCCGGGATGATAAGCGATCTGTTCCTGCTCAAATTGCTCGAGTATCGCGCCAAAATCGATATCGCCGCCGTGCGTTTCCTCGGCGGGTGCCGCGGGTTTTGCAATGGTCCGCGGAGCAGTGCTTGAAAGCGTTGCCGCCGGCTGAGCTTCTGTCGGAGCTGCCTGTTCCGGAGCCGCTGTTTCCGCGGCTGCCGCTGTCGTCTGTTCGGGTGCCTGTTCCACCGTCGAAGTTTCGCCCGTATTCGATCCTTCGACCTCGTTGTTAACCTCGTTTGCCATTTACTATTTGTGAACTTCCTTAACTAAGTTTATTTTTCGCCGATCCGCCTTTTATGCCCCTGTTCAAAATGCCTAGTTGATATTCCATCTCCAAGCCATTGAATTAATACCTCTGGTTTGGAATGGCCGTACCTGGCCCCATGCGAAGGATACCGCTTCGCCAGGCTTTCTTCACACACATTTTGCCCGTTCGCATAAACTTAAAAGTTACACGGGTTTGGCGGTGTGTGTCAAGGATTATGCGTTAAAACCGGCGAAAGTTAGTGTCCTGATCTAGTGGTGCTTGACGCAAAGTTTTCTCACTGGGTTTCTTTGCGGCTTTGCGGGAAACCGGGCCTTACCTCACGCAAAGCACGCCAAGAGACGCAAAAGGAACGTCACCACCACAAGAACAGGACACTGCCCGATAAAAGAACGCTCAACAGGATCCAGGATCTTGCGGTTCACGTCATTTTGACCGAGAATCGCGGTATCATACCCGCAAAACGGCATTGCACGGTCATTTCCGATGCGCTCGACCGGCAACAAAATGAGGCCGCTGGCGGCTGCGGCCCCATGGATCACACAGATATCGGATCGGGTCTGCCGTTACATTCGCGTGATCATGTCTGTTACGCTCGTGAGTCCGCCCAGCTTTTCCATCTCTTCACGGGCGATGTTCGACGTATTTTGGATACCGGCGAGGCGCAGGCGGAATTCGTCCGGGTTTGTCGAACCACGCAGTGCCTCTTCGAGCGAGATCAGACCGGATTGATATAGATAGAACAGCGATTGATCGAACGTCTGCATGCCGTATTGCGACGTTCCCGCCGCGATGGCGTCGCGGATGGAAGGCGTCTTGTCCTCATGCAGAATATAATCGCGGATCAACGGCGTTGAGATCATTACCTCGACCGCAGGAACGCGGCTGTGTGTCATCGCCGATTTCATAAGGCGCTGCGAGACGACCGCCTTTAGCAGGCCGGCAAGCTGGATCCTGATCGATTTTTGCTGAAACGGCGGAAAGGCCGACAGAATTCGCGTCAAAGTCTCCTGAGCGTCCAGCGTATGCAGCGTAGATAGCACCAAATGTCCGGTTTCGGCGGCAACCAAAGCTGTT
Organism: Acidobacteriota bacterium; assembly: GCA_020853255.1. The sequence goes on along the minus strand of JADYZI010000278.1, from coordinate 6,508 downwards.
TCAATAGTTTCGAGATCACGCATTTCGCCGACGAGGATAACGTCCGGATCCTGACGCAGGCTGCCCCGCAACGCCTCGGCGAACGACCGCGTATCAACATCGACCTCGCGCTGTGTGACAAACGATTCTTTATCTTTATGCAGAAACTCGATCGGGTCTTCGATCGTGACAATATGACAATTGCGGGTTTGGTTTATCGCATCAACAATGGCTGCAAGCGTCGTCGATTTGCCCGAGCCTGTCGTTCCCGTGACCAGAATAAGCCCTCGATTCTCCTCTGCGATCTTCTGGAGGATCGGCGGCAGGCCGAGTTCTGTAAAATTCTTGATCGTGTCCGAAATTACACGGGCGACAATGCCGATCGAATTTCGCTGCTGAAAGATATTTACGCGAAATCGCCCAAGCCCGGTCACTCCATACCCGATATCGACCTCAAAAACTTCCTTAAAATGCTGCTTTTGCCGGTTCGACATCATCGAAAACGCCATCTCAAGCGTTTCGTCCTGCGACAGCTTTGCGACACCCTCCAAAGGCCGTAGCTCACCATTTACCCTGATCACCGGAACCGCCCCGGCGCGCAAATGCAGGTCCGACGATCCAAAGCTCATCGCCATGCGCAAAAGATCATCAATTCGGTTGAGCATAAGGGTCGCTTAAAGAGGCCGGCAGTGGCAATTCAATCTCGCCAAATGGTTAGCTAAAGTATGTGTCCAGAAGGTTTGCAGAATGCCGACTATTGGTCAACGGCTCATATGGATAGAACTGGTGTGCAAAAACACAGATAAACCGTCACAACAAGTTTAGCCGTATGCGCCGCGAGGCGTCAATCACTTTTTTCTCCTTGTATACCAACTTTTCTCTTGCATTTCCTTCTGGGGAGCTTTTAACGTAAGGAATCATCCGAAATTCGCAATAGATAAGTAAGAGGTTTCAACCGCCTTTATCTGTATGGACGCGGAGAATCTAACCGATCTGCTTCTTGCGTGGAAGCATGGAGATGAAGCGGCGCTTGATCAACTCTATCCTGTTGTCGAGCGTGAGCTGCGCCGGATCGCGAGTCGCCGCGTCAGGCGCGAACGGAAGAACCACACTCTCCAGACCACCGCACTTGTAAACGAGGCCTTTGTGAAACTCTGCAAGGGCAGCGTTCAGTGGCAGAACCGCGCTCATTTCTTCGCGGTCAGCGCCCGGGTTATGCGGAATATTCTGATCAACTACGCCCGCGACTCAAAGGCCACAAGGCGTGGAGGAGGCGTCGCGCGTGTCGATCTCGAACAAGTGGCGGTTATCTCCAGCGAGCGGAATCAGGAACTTCTCGATCTCGACGATGCCCTGAAACGCCTGGCGAAGATGAGCAAGGTAAAGGCCGAGATCGTTGAGTTGCGTTACTTCGGCGGCATGTCGATCGACGAGACCGCCGAGGTACTGGGTATCTCAGCTTCGAGCGTTTCGCTCCACTGGCGCTTGGCGCGTGCGTGGCTGCAACGCGAACTCGGGAATGGGGGTGATTAATTTCGCACGAATTGCGAGATTTTCGGGCTTATCAGTTTGAGGTTGATCATGGCAGCACCGGACTGGACACGGATCGAGGAGATCTTCGAAAAGGCAGTACAGATCGAAGATAAAACGGAGCGTCGCAATTTTGTTGACCAAAATGCGGGCGACGATAGGGTACTTCGAAGTGCTCTCTACAGTCTTCTTCAAAATGATTCTCGTGAGAATGGTGTGTTGGACCATCCGGCTTTTTCTCTGGGGACAAAGGTCCTGGCCGGTGAAGCCGCGAACGAATTCTTTGCCGGGCTGGAGTTTGCACATTATCGGTTGATACGGCTGATCGGCCGCGGGGGAATGGGTGTTGTTTATCTTGCGGAAGATGTGCTTCTTGGCCGCTTGGTCGCCCTAAAAATACTGCCGACATCTCTGCTTGATCACTCCGCGTCTGCGCGTTTTCGACAGGAAGCTCGGCTTGCTTCAAAGATCAGTCATCCATCCGTCGCTCAAGTTTACGAGTTTGGCGAGAATAACGGGCGACACTTTATCGCTATTGAGTACGTCGATGGCCGGACGCTTCGGGAACTCATCTCGAGCGGCACACTCACGGTTGCCCGAATAATTGAGATCGCTGTTGCAATTGCGTCCGCCCTCAAGGCTGCACACGAACTCGGGATCGCACATCGCGATATAAAGCCGGAAAATATAGCCGTAACGAAAAACGGTTTTTTAAAAGTCCTCGATTTTGGTCTTGCGAAAGTTCTTCCGACCGCCGAATCCGAACAGGCCGATACGATGCTCGAAACAATCCCCGGCCTGTTGATGGGCACAAGTTCGTATATGTCGCCCGAGCAGGTCCGCGGGAATTCTACCGACCACAGGACAGATATTTGGAGCTTCGGCATCGTTCTGTTCGAGATGCTGACGGGCACAAGGCCGTTTGTCGGCGAAACCTCGTCGGATGTCCGCGCTTCGATTCTCAGGGACGAACCGATAAAGATCTCGCCCGTATCGGGCAAATTTGACGCGATCGTAAGCAGGTGCCTCCGAAAGGAGCCGGAAGAACGATATCAGAGCGTTGACGAGATAACGTCCGATCTCAATAAGTTAAAGATCGACCCAAATGACACGACTCCGGCAACCGAGGTCACCGGATCGTCACGCCTGGATATGAGCACGATGGCTCCGATTTCCGGCTCATCCACACACGCTTCAATTCAGGCTGCTGGTGGAGTTAAGACGTTTCTTCGCCGAATATTCGGCCGGCGGAGCCTGCTGATGGCCGGTTTTTTACTTATTGCAGGTATCGTTGGTTTTCCGATCCTGTATTTCAGCTCGTACAATCCGTTTCAGCGAACCGACTCCCAACTCGCGGCCAACAACCAAGGCGAGGTGCAGCCGACGCCAACACCGCCGGGAACCGTGAGAACAAACTCACTTGGCATGGAGTTCGTTTATATCCCGCCGGGCGAGTTTATTATGGGTTCAGATGACGGTCCCGCGAATGAAAAACCGGCACACAAGGTGACGATCGCCGAGGGTTTCTGGATGAGCAAGTACGAAGTTACCGAGGCTCAATATCTGGCGCTGATATCAACTTACCCAAAGCTGGACACCGGCTGTGCTGATTGTCCGGTTGAGAATCTGACATGGTATATGGGCAAAGGTATGGTGTTTTACTTGAACGAAAGAAACGACGGTTTCTTGTACAGCTTTCCGACTGAGGCCGAGTGGGAATACGCCGCGCGAGCCGGCTCTTCTGAACAATTCTATGGCAAGTTGAACGACATAATGTGGTTCCTTGACAACTCGGGCTACCGCAAACATCCGGTCGGCCAAAAAATGCCCAATGCCTGGGGGCTTTACGATATGCACGGCAATGCCTGGGAGTGGTGTGAAGACATTTACCTGAAAGACTACACACAAACCTCGGCCGACGGTTCCCCAAACATCACACGCGGTAATCCGCGAAATCACCCTCTTCGCGGCGGCTCCTGGAGCATCGACCCCTACTATTGCCGCGCAACATCCCGCCTCGAAGGCGGCCCAGACATCAAATTCACAGTTTACGACCAAGGCATCCGCCTCGTCGCCCGCGACCGCCCCATTCAATAGTCTCCTGCCGCAAATTCACAAAAACAATTAGAAAGAATATTGCAGAAAAGTCTCGGATTCCGTGCTTAGGTGTTCGTCGTTGATCTGGGCTGACGATTACAGCTACGCTATTCGGCCGTGCGGCCTTTCGCAAGGTATTTATGAAGGATGCTGGAAATGAGCGTCTGGTAGGGGATTCCTTCCTCGAGTGCGCGTATCTGCAGGCCATGCAGATCCTTGGTTGAGATGCGTATATTCACGCGGCGATCTTTCTTAAACGTCGCGGCGGCTATTTCCTGGTAGCGTTTCTTTTCTTCCTCAAAGTTGGGAACCGAACGCCACTCGCCTCGCTCAAAAGAATCGACTAGTTCCTGCTCTTCCTTGTCCAGCTTAATTTTATTCATTGACGTCTCCAAGCTTTTCGATTCGGAATTATAGTCTTCAAGAATATCTCATCGCCCGTTTGCACGAACGGAACAAGAAAAGCGTACTCACCCTTTCTGACAACATACATCCTTTGGTTCGGATATTTTTCCATGCTAGGGTGTGTGACCTCGTCAAGCAGATCGTCATTCTCGATTTGAAAAACAATCTCTTCGAACGATATTCCGGGCTCGGACTTAAGCTGCTCATTCTTCTCCGCATTCCAAGCGAAATATTTCACCGGATACCATTCTATTCGAACGTGTGCCTTTTGGCAACACTATCGGTAAACCCGATATGATCCTCAGGTGTCAAAAAGCAATTCGTCGCCCGCGAACGGCCCATTCAATGATCGCCTGCCTCCAATTCGCAAAAAGATCAGATAAGGACTGCATTAATGTCTCGGATTCCGTGCTTATTAGGTTGAAGCAGTACTCTGAAGTCCGATATCTCAATCTAGCCAGCGTTCGAGCACCGCCGACATCAACTAAATAGAGGAGTTCACGGCAGGAACCTCAAGGGCATAGATCCTAAGGGCGACAGCCAGGCTTCTCATAACACAGGTTTGCAAAAGACTGCGACTCCCAACGCCGATTATCTTTACTGGCCCTCTGGTAGAGCTTGAAGGCCGGATCGCGGACCCGCGCCGTGAGCCGGCCGCCTTTTTTGTTTGTATAGGGGCGGTCGAAAAAAGTTTGCAAGTTTCTGATGATTCTCGTGCTTTACAGGTTGAAGCCGGAAATTCTTGATACTTGCTCATACGCGTTAAAGGAGAAAAGAACCCTATGTGCCCACGCTCATTTTCACTGATCCTGCTTATATGCGTTTCTGCGGCCGTGTCGCTTGGCCAGAACTTGAAGGCTGATTATCAGTTTCAGGGAAACCTGAACAGTTCGGTCGCGGGAGCGCCGGCGATGACAAATTTAAGTTGCCCCGGCTCCGATCCGAATGAGTTCACATCCAATAACATTGACGGCTATGATCGTCAGGTAGTGCATTTTGAATCCAACTGCGGCCTCGCGGTGAGCACCGCCGGGGTCATTCCGAATAACGCATATACGATCGTAATGCTATTCAAATTCTGGGATATCGACGGATACCGCCGTGTCGTTAGCTTTGACAACGGCGTATCGGACAACGGCGCCTACACCCTGGACGGCCGCCTGGAGTTTGAGAACACAGCGAACGTGCCTTTCGCTGACACATATATCCAGGTTGTGATCGTTCGCGAGGCAACGGGTGTTGTTCGCGCTTACCGCGACGGCGGTTTGCGTGTGAACATAAACGACGGCGGGGCTTTTCAAATTTCGGGAGCGAACATGCTCCGCTTTTTCCAGGACGATCCGAATCCGCCAACCGAGGCCGCGGAAGGCTTTGTTTCGAGGATTCGGCTGTACGACGCACCAATGAGTACGACACAGGTGCGGGCGCTTGACCGCGTCGCTAACGCGACCGGCGGCGGCGACCAGCCGATCCTGTTTTCGTCAAGCCGCGATGGATCCTACGAGATCTACAGCTCCAATGCTGACGGAAGCAACCAGCGCAGGCTGACAAATAACGAAGCAACCGAACAAGGGGCAAAGTGGTCGCCAAATCGCCAGAAGATCGTCTATTACCGACGAGAAACTGACTCGTCGCCTTATCAGATCTGGATAATGAACGCCGACGGTACAGGCCAAACACGGCTGACCAATACGACGGCAATCGATCAAGGACCGGTTTGGAAGCCGGATGGGTCAAAGATCATCTTTTCTAGATGCGACGCATCGTATGTCTGCGATATTGTTTCGATGAATCTTGACGGTACCGGACAGGCTCCGATGCCGAGTGTGAACACGGCTAATGACGAAGCTGAAGCGGTCTTCTCTCCTGCCGGAAATAAGATCGCATTTGTTTGTTCGACAGGCGGAGCAAACTTCACAAACCAGAACATATGTTCCGCGAACGCTGACGGGAGCAATCGGCAGGCGCTGACCAACGTAACTTCGCCTATGGCCTGCGCTGCCCCCGCGTTTTCGCCCGACGGAACCAAGATTGCGTATGCGTGCTCGGTTGATTCTTCCTATTATAAATGGGAGATCTACATCATGCCGAGTTCGGGCGGCAGCGGCGTCAATATCACGAACAATACGTTTTTTGAATACCGACCGATCTGGTCACCGGATGGACAAGAATTGTTGATCTATGGTCGGGGACTGTTTCAAGAAGTCGCAACGGAAGCCTATATCATGAATTTGACCGGAACTTCTTACTTAAGGCTGACCGAAAACTCAGTTCCCGAGATCGTTTCCGATTGGTACCGGCCCGCCTCGAGCCAATCCAGCACACTCTTTGACTACGACGGTGACGGGAAGGCTGATCTGACCGTGCGGCGGCCGTCGAATAATATTTGGTATCTGCTTCAGGGGACCGCCGGGTTTACGGCGATGGAGTGGGGAGTGGCTGGGGACCGGATCGTGCCGGCGGATTATGATGGGGACGGGAGGACGGACATTGCGGT
>JADYZI010000277.1 GCA_020853255.1 Acidobacteriota bacterium | reverse complement strand
TGGTCCTTTTGTCGACATTCCTTATCCGAACGTTTCGTCCGCGAAGCTCGTTCAACTTGAAATTCTCATTGGCCATCGACGCGGCCGATGCACTGTCGGCATCCAGATTGACGCTGCCATTCGGCATTGAGAAACGCAGGTTACGTGCCGTTAGGGCCGCAAACTCATTGTCGGCGATCGAGAATTTCTGTGCCCGTCCCGTCTCTGCGCTTGCCGTCAATTCGCGGTCCTTGTATTCGGCGACCGCATCTGAAAGGAATAGTCCGCCGATAGTCATTGCGTCAGTCTTTGCGGCCACCGCCTGAAGTTCGCCGACCCATCGAAAATCGGTGCCCGTTCCGCGAACGTTTCCTGCCAGCTTTGGAAACTCGATCCGGAAATCTTCGAACGTCAGGAGCTCGGCCACGGCGTTGCCGTTTGCCGTGTAGTTTGCGTTCGTGCCTTCAACGGTAGCAGTGACGTTGGTCCCTTTTAAATAAACGCCTTCAGCCGTTAGTGACTGCGAATCGACCGAGCCATCGATCTTGTAGTTTTCACCGGAACCCGAGACCTTGCCCTTGAAATTGCCGATGCCGGTGATCGTTGTCCCAAGGGGAAAGATCGATGACGCCTGCGTAAGATCGATCGTCGATTCGATATTCAGGTCGTATGTCGGATTGGTCCAGTCGCTGATCCGTCCGCTCAGACTGGTCGTGCCGATAGGTGTCGTCAGGTGGAGCTCCGTGATCTCTGCTCCGGTGCGGCCCGCAATTCCGGTCGTTCGAAGATCGATCGGTTCCAGCGCCCGCTCATCATAAACAAACTTAGACTCTGTTGAGGTTAGATCAAATTTGTACCGCTTCTGCTCATCCGGCACCGACATATTCTCCGGTTCGAGCAGGAAAATAACATTGTTCGCGTCTGCCGCGATCTTTCTTGAAACGTCGCCGAAATGGACAACACTGTCGTGAAGAGAAAAGACGACGGATTCATATCTGAAATTGACGCGGCCTGGTTTTTCTTCGACAAGCTTGAGGCCCGAAAAATTTGAACGGCCGTCCGCGCCGAATTTGATCCAAACCTCTGCCCCGCGAATGTCGGTCGTGTTGATCGTGATGTCGCGGCTGAGTTGCCAGGCGTAAAGATCGTCAACGGTCAGGCCAAGGTAGGCCTCGCGGATAAAGACGAGTTTTTCTCCCGTTTCCCGATTATTGAAGGTCGCGTTCTTAAGCTCAAGCCGGAGCGGGGCGATGGTCAGACGAAATACATCGGCATCAAAATCGATCCCGATCTCGGTCATCTTGGCCTTAAACTGCGCTTTGATATATGTGTCGGCGACGCCGCCGCGATAGAGGAAGATCGCAATTACGGCAAGCAAAACAATGCCCATGCCAAGGCCGGCGAGCGCGACGATGATATTTCGCCGGGAAAAAAGGCTTCGCCTCTTCGGCGGTGGCTTCTCATCCGAGGAAACAGGTTCTGATGGCTCGATCCCTTCCCTTTGTTCGACTTCCTCGTCGGGCATACTCGAATCGGGCCTTTCATGGCCGCGGCGATGGTCAAAGACTCACAGTTTCGCTTATCTCTAGGCCGAACGCCTCAACGGCGTTGACCTTCGGGGGGTGATTGGACAGCAATCTGATACTGCGGGCGCCAAGGTCCGTCAGGATCTGGGCACCGATTCCGTAGTCGTGGGTCTTTCCGTATCCAGTTTGCTGTTTTGCTGTCTGAAAATCAATATCTTTCTCCTGCATCAACGCATAGGTGCGAAGCTGGTCCACCAGGTCAAGATTATTCTCGCGTTGCCGCAAATAGAGTACGATACCGCACTTTTCTTCTGAGATCTTTTGGAGAGAGATTTGCATGGCGGCCGCGGCCTCGCCGACCGTTGCCCCGAACATCGCGAATGTGACGTTCTCCGTTTGGACGCGGACCAAGACCGGCCCCGTTGCCCGCTCAACATCGCCCATAATAAAAGCGATGTGGGTTTCGCCGTTCATCACGTTTTCATAAACTATCGTTCGGAAAACGCCCCAGGTAGTCGGCAGGTCAGTCTCGACGACGCGTTTTACGAGCGTTTCCTTCGAAATACGATATCTAACAAGGTCCGCAACGGAGATTATCTTAAGGCCGTGTTTCTCCGCGAATATTTCCAGGTCGGGCATTCGGGCCATGGTGCCGTCGTCGTTCATTATTTCGCAGATAACGGCGGCAGGCTCCAGTCCGGCTATCCGGGCGATGTCCACACTCGCTTCGGTCTGGCCGACACGAACCAGCACGCCGCCGCGCTTCGCCCTTAACGGAAACACATGGCCGGGACGCGCAAGGTCCCATGGCTTTGAGGTTGGATCTGCCGCGGTCAGTATCGTTTTTGCCCGGTCAGCGGCGGAAATTCCGGTGGTCACACCCTCGCGCGCCTCGATCGAAATGGTGAATGCCGTTCCCATGCTCGATGTGTTGTTTGCCGTCTGCGGCGAAAGCTGCAGCTCATCGCAGCGTTCTTCCGTCATCGGCATACAGATGAGGCCGCGGCCGTGTACGGCCATAAAATTAATGATCTCGGGCGTCACCTTCTCGGCCGCGCAAACGAGGTCACCTTCGTTCTCGCGGTCCTCGTCATCGACGATTATTACCATTCTGCCGTCGCGGATATCTTCGACGGCCTCTTCAATGCTGGCCAGGGGCATCGGATATTATTGAAAACGTTAAGTTTCTGACTGGTTAAATTTTAGCCAATCCTTCCAGCTTTGGCGAATCAGGCGCGTGGTTAACATTCTCGGGTTTACGACTTACAATGGCTACTCCGGGCACCGGTGCTTATGCATGGCAAAAGATAACAAGCTTGCGATACTGCTTCATCTCGTATTTTTCCTGTCAGGCATCACTACTATCCTGATCGGGCAGGTCCTGCCTATAGTGTCGGGCGGCCTCGGGTTGAATGATCTTCAGGCCGGCTACCTCTTCCCGGCGCAATTTGGCGGGGCGATCCTGGGCACGTTGGCATCGAGTTGGTTTGGGCGGTGGAATGGTTTTATTTCGGCAACGGTTGTCGGGACGGCCGCAATGGCACTGGGCGTTACCGCAATGTGCATGAACTCGTTCGAGGGGTGTCTGGCGGGATTTTTTATAAATGGCCTCGGCGTTGGCCTGACGCTGCCCTCGATAAATATGCTCGTGCTTGAGATGAACCCGTTACGCGGAGCGTCGGCACTGAGTATCCTAAATTTCTGCTGGGGCGTGGGGGCGATCGTCTGTAAACCCTTTGTTGACGCGACGGCGACCAAGCAAAGCATCTTCGCCACTTCGATCTTGCTCGCGGTTCCGCTTTTGATAGGTGCGGCGCTGATCGCTTTACTGCCGCGTGAACGTGCGGCGAATGTCGAGGGAAGCGGGCATGAGGTGCTTTCACCCCTGGAGCCGGCCGCGATCTGGACAGGGGCACTCGCGTGGGCGATAGCGTTATTCAACTTTTTTCAGGTTGGTTTTGAAAGCGGTATTGGCGGATGGTTGACGACGTATGCCGACCGCCTGCACGGCGCGCCGGTCATTAACCTGTTCTCACCAACCTTTCTCTACTTTTTGTTTTTTGTTGCCGGCCGCGGAGTGGCGCCGCTGTACTTTCGCTTTATGTCCGAGAATCAAGTGCTTTTTTTGGATATAGCGCTTATGCTTGCTGGAATGTTCATCATTCTTTCAGCAGGAAATTTGACCTGGCTTGGTGTTGGCGCGGCTGTCTCGGGTCTTGGGGCGTCGTCGGTTTTCCCGACAAATCTTTCACGATTCACTCGCATTTTTGGCCCAAGTTCAACGAGTCGTACAACGCCCCTGTTCATAACGGGTACTCTCGGCGGTGCCGCGGTCACGTGGACGATCGGGTTCGTTTCGGATCGAACCGAAAGCCTTCGGGTTGGCATGTTTACGCTGCTTGCATTTGTCGCGATCATCTTTGTGGTCCAGGTAATTCTGACATTGGGGGCGGTTGGGCGATCTTCTCAAGAGACATCTGGCGGTCGTTGAGGTTTACTTCGACGTTTCAGCATTTTGCATTGTGGTCTCAAGGTCTTTCGCGAGGCCCTGCGGAAGTTTGATCTCACCTTTCTCGGTATAGGTTTTCATTTTGCCGTCCTTGAATCGATAGACATTGATGTTGTTGTTGACTGTGTCAATATACATCAGATATTGATTGTCGCCGCAATTATTGTTCTCGCATCCGGTCAATGACAGAACGCTTCCTTCCGCCTCGATCGGTGTTTGTGTTTGCCAGGTTTGCTTCATTGCCGGGTAATCGGCACCGAGAAGTTTTTCAAGCCGGGCGGTGATCGCGTCATTTTCCCAAAGGCCGATCTCTGCCGCGGTCTTTCCGACCGATCTTTTGAGCAGATCCAGCGATGCATCGACAACAGGCGTTGTGCTCGCGGCGACCGGAGTTGGGGTGGCGGCGGTATTTGCAGCATGGGAACTGTTAGCTGTGTTCGGGGCCGATGTCGAACTACATGCAGCCGCTGTCAGCAAAACCGCAAGTGCGATCCCCGTTAAAGGGTATGTATATTTCATATCGTGCTCCGCGGAATTAAAGCTTCAAGCCCTTGAGAAATTCGCGGAATTCCGGCCCGAGATCGTTGCGTTTTAACGCGAACTCTACCGTTGCGATCAAAAAACCTAACTTATCGCCCGCATCATGGCGGATTCCGTCGAGCTTGACCGCATAGAACGGCCTGTCTTTTAGCAAAAGGCGCATAGCGTCTGTGATCTGGATCTCGCCGCCGGCCCCGGGTTTTGTTTGTTCGATGGCGGCAAAGATATCGGGTGTGAAGATATAACGGCCGATGATAGCAAGGTCCGAGGGGGCCTCAGCGAACGGCGGCTTCTCGACCATGTCCCGGACCTTGAACACGTTCGGCTCGACCTCTTCGGCATCAATGACGCCAAAGCGTGAGATAGCCTCGCCTTCGATCTGCATTGTCGCGATCACCGGCGCATCATACTTTTCAAACACCTCGATCATCTGCTTCAATGCGGGTTTTTCAGAATCTACAATATCGTCCGGCAGCAGGGCAGCAAATGGTTCGCCGGCGGCAAAGCCCTTTGCCTGATATATTGCATGCCCAAGGCCCAACGCTTCACCCTGCCGCGTATAGTTGATGTTTGCCAGCTTTGCCACCGAACGGACGAGCCGCAGCATGTCGTCCTTGCCGCGTTCCTTGAGTACCTGTTCGAGTTCGAAGGAGATATCGAAATGATCTTCCATTGAGCTCTTGTCGCGTCCTGTGATGATCAATATCGATTCAATGCCGCTGGCAACAGCCTCTTCCACCGAATACTGGATCAAAGGCTTATCGACAAGCGTAAGCATCTCTTTCGGAGTCGCTTTGGTCGCGGGTAGAAAGCGTGTGCCAAGGCCGGCAGCGGGAAATACGGCTTTTAGGATCTTCTGGGCCATAATGTTTAGATGATATCGAATCCAATTTTAAGACAGCGTACCCGCTCGAACAAATGGAGAGAGGAGGCAAGCGGGCTGTCCGCGTTGTAGTATGTTGAGATCGAAGTAGCAGGTTAGTTCGAATTTTCCCGCATGTCCTGGATTTCGGCCTTGTCGTCTGCTTCGAAGGGATTCTTTACTACAATGGGCGCAAAGGTGCAGACACAAAGGTCACAGAGGGCTTAAAACCGAGTGATCGTTAATCCACGGGCGGACAAGCCGTAGGGCGGCCTTGTCTGGTAATATCTAGGTTTCCGGTTCATGGCCGGGCAAAGACTATGTTGGACCTGAATTTTGTAAGAGAGAATCTCGACAG
>JADYZI010000276.1 GCA_020853255.1 Acidobacteriota bacterium | reverse complement strand
GCATTAAAGGCGTTCAAAAAAAACGGCCTGAGGCTTCTTTCAAACAGATCGTTAACGACATAATGCGAAAAGGGCTGGCGGCAGATGGCGAGGCCGTGAAAGTCAGGTTCAAGGTCAGACCGGGTCGTGATACGAAGCCGAAAGCGGGAATCAATTACGACAAGATCAGTTCGCTTATCTCCATAGCCGAAGGAGATCAGCATAAATGATCGTCGTCGATGCGAACATCCTTCTGTACGCTTATATGCCCCATTTTTCGCAGCATAAGCGAGCAGTAGAATGGCTTGAAACGACATTGTCGGACGGGAAGGACTCGATCGGGATCACCTGGCATGTCGCGACGGCTTTTTTGCGGCTCAGCACGAATCGCCGCATCTTCGATGCTCCGTTCACGGGCAAGTTTTCGCGTTCTAAACTGGACGAGTTGTTCGCACATCCGCTTGTGACCGCCGTTGTGCCGACGCCGAGGCATTGGCAAATATTTTCGCGGATCCTCTCCGACCTGGACTTGACGGCCGATCTCGTATCCGACGCACACATTGCCGCGCTCGCCGCCGAACACAATGCCGCCATCGCCTCCACGGATAAGGACTTTCGCAGATTCTCGGACTACATAAAGATCATTGATCCGCTGACAAATTAGAACCGCAGTGCGTTAGTCCTTACTGGACTTCGTCGCAGAGACCTATGACGACCGGAGAATAAGCGCTTGAGGTTGATGATGAAACGAATTTCGCTACTTGTTTCCATCTCGCCGTTTCCCGAACCTTTACCTGTTCGTGCATCGAAGTTTGCGGACTACAAAAATCTATTTCAATAAACTAAACTTAGTAAATGACCACAGCAGCCAAAATGAAACGAACGACCGACATCGACCAGCTTTCTATCAACACTATCCGCACGCTTTCGCTTGATGCGATACAGAAGGCGAATTCAGGGCATCCGGGGCTGCCGTTGGGGATGGCCCCGGCGGCTTATGTGTTGTGGACCAAGTTTCTGCGGCACAATCCGAAGAACCCGAAGTGGTTTAACCGCGACCGGTTTTTGCTGAGCGCCGGGCATGGTTCGATGCTCCTTTATTCCTTGCTTCACCTGACCGGTTACGGCCTTTCGATGGACGACATCAAGCATTTTCGGCAGCTTCATTCTAAGACGCCGGGGCATCCGGAAAATCTTCTGACGCCGGGTGTCGAGATAACGACCGGGCCGCTGGGGCAGGGCTTTGCGAACGGCGTCGGGATGGGAATTGCGCAGAAGCATCTCGAAGCGATGTTCAACCGGCCGGGCCATAACGTCATTGACCACTTCATTTACTGCATCTGTTCGGACGGCGATCTGATGGAAGGCGTGAGTTATGAATCGGCATCGCTTGCCGGTCATTTGCAGCTCGATAACCTTATCTACCTGTACGACGACAATCAGGTAACGATCGACGGCCCGACGAGCCTGGCCTTCACCGAAGACGTGACAATGCGGTTCGAAGCGGCCGGTTGGGAGGTTACCTCGGTCGAGGACGGCAACGATCTGTTTGCCATCGAAAGCGCGATCCGCGCGGCGCGTAAAAGCACCGGCAAGCCAAAGCTGATCCGAATAAAGACGATCATCGGTTTTGGAATGCCGAAACAGGGAACGAACAAAGCTCACTCCGACGCACCCGGCCCCGAGGCTGTAAAGGAAACAAAACGAAACCTCGATTGGCCCGAGAACAAGAGTTTCTTCGTGCCAAAAGAAGTTCTCTCGCATTTCCGCCAGGCCGTAAAAAACGGAGCGCGTTTGGAGAAAGATTGGGAAGCGGCGGTGAAAGTATATTCAAAGAAATATCCCGAAATGGGGAAAACTTTGAGCGAAACCCGGAGCGGCAAACTCCCTGAAGGTTGGGAGAAAAGCCTGCCGAAGTTTGATAATGTTGAGGCAAAAGCGACACGTGCTTATTCCGGCGAGGTGATAAACGCGATTGCGGACGCGATACCGCAATTGATCGGCGGTTCGGGCGACCTGACGCCTTCAAACAACACTTACATCAAATCGTCGTCGAATTTTGAGCCCGGCCGTTATGCGAACCGCAACATTCATTTCGGCATCCGCGAACACGCGATGGGCGCGACGATGAACGGTATGGCGTTGTACGGCAGCCTCATCCCGTTTGGCGGAACATTCCAAACTTTCTCGGATTACATGCGCCCGGCGATCAGGCTTGCGGCGTTGTCGCATATTCAGGTGCTGTTCGTTTTCACGCACGACTCGATCGGCCTCGGCGAGGACGGCCCGACGCATCAGTCGGTCGAACACCTCGCGGCGTTGCGCTCGATCCCGAATCTCGCCGTCATTCGCCCCTGCGATGCCCACGAAACCCGCGAAGCCTGGCGTGCAGCATTGCTGCGGACCGACGGCCCGACATCGTTCGCGTTCTCGCGTCAAAAGGTTGCCGTGATCGACCGCAAGAAATTCGCCTCGGCCAGCGGCCTTCACAAAGGCGCGTATGTTCTGGCGGAAGCCGAAGACCGCAAGGGCAATAAAACCGCTCCAAAGCTTATCCTCATCGCCACCGGTTCCGAGGTCGGCTTGGCGATGGAAGCCCGCGAACGCCTAAACCGCTCCGGCACCCCGACCCGCGTCGTCTCAATGCCCTGCTGGGAATTCTTTGACGCGCAATCCGCTAAATACAAAGAGTCCGTCCTGCCGTCATCCGTAAAAGCCCGTCTCGCCATCGAAGCCGGCGTCTCCCTCGGCTGGGCCAAATACACCGGCAACCACGGCGACACCCTTTCGGTGGACCGCTTCGGCGCCTCTGCTCCAGCGGAAGATGTGTTTCGTGACTACGGGTTTACCGTTGAGAATGTCGTAAAGAAGGCAAGGAAGCTACTTTAGTAGCTTTTGAGACTTTTGAACGTACCGCAGATTAACTCAATTCTTTTGAGAACTAGATCAGAAAATGACAATTCTGTTGAACGAAATACTTAACCTTCCCGACCTCGGGAACTCCAAGATACGATTTGTCACTTCAAACGGTAAAGATAACCCAATAGCCATTTTTAAGGAAGACCGAAAAAGGCTCTTCGAATGGCAGTTTTGGAATTACAAAAAGGGCAAGTCTTTTCGTTTAAACCAAGTGGCAATCGGTCTCGTGCGAATTGAAGGTGACAGGTGGTTGCTATTCGACATTAGTCGCATTACCAAAGACTTGAACCGACTTAGTGGCGTTGGTTATGAGTACGAGACGTTGAACGAATACGAGAAATACTTTGGGCGGATAATCATTCACTACAAGAATCGATCTCAACAGATGGTTAGGAAGGCCGAAAGCGTTATTCATGACTGTGTTGTCCAGCAGATATTGGAGGACACCTTCGACGACGACGTTTTCCCTGGATACGAGAACGTTAACCTATCGTGGGCCGATCTTAAAAGGGTTTTGACCAAGAGCATCTGGAAAACGGCATTGGAGAACCAGAAAGGCGTTTACCTGATTACCGACAAGAGCAATGGCCAGATGTACGTGGGTTCGGCGTACGGAACGACAATGTTATATGGCAGGTGGTCGTCATACGTGAGAACTGGTCACGGCGGAAATGTGGAACTCAAAAGAGACGAATGCGATTTCAATCATATCAAAGAACATTTTCAGTACTCTATTTTGGACATCTTTAAATCGACGATTGACGATGACGTGATCATTAAACGGGAACAGTGGTGGAAAAACACCTTGATGACCAGAAAGTTTGGATACAACAAAAACTAGCTAGCTATCCACAATTGGTTCAGTTTTCCCGCGCCTGCGGGATCCGAGAGTGTGAATGAATTGATGACACCTTCATTGTTGTTTCTCGACATCGCTCGCCTTCGCCGGAATGCCAAGATCGGGATTTTGCACGGCGTCGTTAAGCTAAACCTCCTAACGGATGATTCGGAATCGGTAAAAGCGTCAGATGAGAAGATAAAGGTAATGGATAGATTTCGCCCGCCATCACGGAGAATCTGGCAGCGAGTTCCATACTGCGTCGCGGCCGCTTATTTCGGGGAGATAGGCGCCGTCTTGTTTGTCGGTTCGGACATATTTGCATAGGAAATCGACGACTCGCCGGCGGGCTTGCTGTTTGCCGACCGGGGCCTGACGCTCTACACGCCAGATCGCTCCTTCTGCCTTATCGAGTGATCCGTGATGGCCGTGCTCGCCCAACAAGCCAAGGATCTTTTGTATGGAAATGCTGTCGCCGCGATGAAGCAGGTATGGGAGCGTGAACGTGCCGTCAATCCTTTTGACAAACTCGTCATACGGCGTCCGCATCTCACCGGTCATTAGGTCGAAAGCGACAAAGGGTTCGTGAACAAGCTTGTATCTTGTTCCGTGTGCCTGCATCAGCCATTCGCCGGCAATGCGTTCGCCTTCTTTGAGAACGGCGCGGAATCGTTCTTCATTTGCGAACACCCAATTTGAAAATTCCCAATGCTGGCGGCGCGGCGAGGTCGAAGCCGGATAGCCCGCACGAACGAGCGGGTGGAGAACGCCGTCGAGCAGCCCGACCCCGACATTTGAGCCGTCCAACTTTTCTTGGACAAGCACCTCGTCAAATCGGTCGCGACGACGGACTGTTGCGATACGTTCCTGGCCCGCATTTGCGGAATAGTCCCGTTCACCCAACCGAGAGCCGGACAAATGCGGGATGCTGCCGTAGTTTTTACATCCAAATGGCTTGATTCTCTCCACTTTTCCGGCTTTTGAAACTCACTTTCCGCGGTCATACACCTCACGTCTGTTGCCGACCTTGACCACAACCACGACCAAGCGTGAGTCTTCGATCGAATAGATGATCCTGTAGTCGCCCTGTCGAATCCTGTACTTTTCCTGACCAGCAAGTTTTTGGCAACCGAACGGACGTGGTTCGGCCGCCAAAGAGCGCGTCTTTCGAAGTATGCGTTTAACATCCCGTTTTGGGATGGATTTAAGGCTTTTATAGAACGCCTCGGTGTAGAGAACGTTATATTTTGCCATCCGCTTTCAACCGAGCCAGCAGCTCTTCATAGGTCATTAAGGGATCGTTCGTATGCTCGTCAAAGGCACGTAAGTCCTCTTCGTCTTCGCTTAGGGTCGCGATCAGTGCGTCATTAACGATGTCTGAAATGCTTTGGTCCGTTAACGCAGATTTCAATTTGATCGCCTGATGGATGTCAGGCCGGAAATAGACAGTGGCTCGTTTAAGCTGAGTTGCCATAACACGCATTATAACGTTAAAGCGTTAAAACGTCTAGGCTCATGGTGTCCAAGCTCGAATAGATGACTCGATTAAAATCATTTGACTTGCACCCCTTCATGTGTAAACATTTACACATGGCGACGAATCTTGCAATTGACGACAAACTGATCGAAACGGCACTGAAGGTTGGAGGGCATCGTACGAAGAAAGCCGCGGTTACCGAAGCTCTTGTCGAGTACATTCAGCGTCGCAAACAAGCAAAGATCGTTGAGATTTTTGGAAAGATCGACCTCGACCCGCAGTACGACTATAAGAAACAGCGTCGGCGGCTATGAAAGTTTTGATTGACACATCCGTTTGGTCGCTGGCTTTGAGACGAACCGGAGCGGCTCATCCGTCAAGGGCCAGGCTCGAAGTATTGATTCAGAACGGCCTGGTAGCTATTATCGGGCCCATTCGTCAAGAGATCCTTTCAGGCGTGAAGGTCGAGTCTCAATTCAAATTGCTGCGAGAGAATTTAAGGAATTTTCCTGATGTTTTTCTGACGAGTGAAGACTACGAGGAAGCGGCCAGTTACTTTAACAAGTGCCGGGCCCGCGGCATTCAAGGCTCCAATACAGATTTTCTGATATGCGCGGCGTCAGTGCGTCGTGACATGTCGATCTTCACAACGGATACGGATTTTCAACATTACGCGAAGATCCTGCCTATCCACCTTGATAGCTAAAAAGTGAATTTCTCGAATCTTAATACGCCATCCATCCTTCTCGACATAGCCCGTGTTCGCCGGAATGCCGAGCGTATGAGCGATGTTGCTCGCCGCAACAACGTCCGGCTGCGGTCGCACGTTAAGACACATAAGTGTGTCGAAGTGGCGAGGATACAGACGGCGGGGCATAGCGGTGCGATCACGGTTTCGACGCTGGCTGAGGCGAGGGCGTTTGCGCGAGCCGGGTTTTCGGATATCACTTATGCAGTGCCGATCGAGCGCGGGAAGTTTGACGAGGCTATCGAAATATCGCGGCTTGGCGGCATTAAACTCAACCTGTTGACGGACGATGCGGCGACGGTGAAAGCTTTGGATACGGCGGCCGGTGAAGCGGGCCTGCAATTCGATGTGTACGTCAAGATCGATTGCGGGACGCATCGGGTTGGCGTCGAGGCTCACGCGGCGGAGGCGGTGGAGATTCCGCGATCGATAACAAACAGCCGCAAACTGAAGTTTGCGGGACTGTTGACGCATGCCGGGCAATCTTATGATGCAACGTCAAAGGAGGAAATTCTTGCGGTTGCGCGCCATGAGCGGGATTCGATGGTTGAGCTGGCGGAACGATTACGAAGCCAGAGCATCGAAGTGCCGACGGTCAGCATCGGTTCGACGCCAACGATGTCGCTGATCGATCATCTCGAAGGTATCGACGAGATCCGCCCGGGCAATTACATTTTTTACGACAATTTTCAGGCGACGCTTGGCAGCTGCTCATTCGAAGACACGGCGTTGACGGTCCTTGCAGCGGTGATCCACAAAGACAAGACCCGAAACCGGCTGGTCGTCGATGCCGGAGCTGTTGCGTTATCAAAAGATCGCGGCCCGGTCGGGCTTGATCCGGCGTGCGGATACGGCCGCGTTCTCGATATCGATGGAAACGAGACCGGAATGCGCGTTTCCGGCCTGTCGCAAGAGCACGGCGAGATCGAGGCTGGCGAAAGCGACGCGTTTCATCGTCTGAATGTCGGCGATCGGCTGCGAATTCTCGCGAACCATTCCTGCCTCACCGCTGCCCAACACTCGCATTACAACGTCGTCGAAAACGGCCAGATCATCGACCGCTGGGAGATCCATCGCGGGTGGTAGGCATTTAACCACAGAGTCACAGAGGGGAGATCTAATACAATTCCCGAATAGCATTCCTAAGTCGACTGACGACATCTCTATCCGGAGGTGTATTTGGCGGATAGATCACATTTGTATTGGACACGATGATCGACGCTTGTTTTGTGGCGGGTTCGAAGTCGATATAGCTGATAAATCCGTTCTGGTCGCCGCCGTGGCCGATGAATGTTCGGCCGTCGCGGCGGTTGAGGAAATAGATCAGGCCGATATCGGTCGTAAAACCGCTGTTGCCGTTGGCATCGACAGGCGTCGGAAGCTGTGGGTGCCACATTTCTTCCAGGGATGAGCGTTTTAGGATCATGTCATACGGAACCCGGTCGCTATCGCTCGCGGTTCTGACAGGAGGCCGGTCGCTTTTCACCACCCCGTCAGCCGAAGCGGCTGCCACCCCTCCTGAGACAGTAGGGGAGCCGGAACTGCCGATCAAGAAATTGAGATACTTGACCATGTCCGAGATCGGCGAGTTCAGGCCGCTGTTTGAGACGGTGATGCCGCTGTTTGCGTCGAAGCGGCCCGTTGTGCGTTTTCCGTTTTCGATATAGTAGCTGTGCGAGCGGCGGCCCAGCAGGTATGGCGGCGTTGTGTCGAAATAGCTGTGATACATGCCCAATGGTTTGAGGATGTTCTTATCGACATAGACCTCGTAATCTTCCCCGCTTAGCTTTTCGATAATGCGGCCGAGGAAGATTATTCCGGGATTTGAATAGCTGAATTTGCTGCCCGGTTTGAACAATATCTCGGTGAACGGGAACATCGCGACAAGCTGTGAATATTCGGTCGGCTCAAAAGGCTCCCAATCCTCGCCTTTGTCCCACGGCCACGTAGGATTTCTAAAACCTGCCGAATGCGTCATCAGATGACGGATCGTTATCTCGTCCATCGAGCCGAATTTGTTATGAACCGCGCGCAATTCGGGCAAATATTTCGTTACCGGATCGTCCAATTTCAACAGCCCGCGGTCACGCAATTGCATGATAGCAATGCCCGTAAACGGCTTTGTGTTCGACGCCCAGTGATAGATCGTCTCCGCATTGACAGGCTGCTTTTTTTCAAGGTTCGCTGAGCCGTAGTGAACCTCCGAAACAGTCTTGCCATCCTTAATAAATACAAAACTGCTCCCGACAATGCCTGCATCTGTGACCTCTTTCAGGTACGCGTCTTTGAATTTTGTGAATTTGGTCTCGGTCACTGTGGATTGGGCATTTATTGCGATCACAATTGTCAAAAACAATAACGGAAGAGCGGCGATCCGCGCATATCTCATTTGATTACCTCGACGGCTTGATTTAAAAAGGCTTCGTCGATAATAATTAGCGGCTTTAGCTTTTACAAATCAAATGTCCTGGTTTCACCTAATATTCGGTATCGTCCTGTTCATAGTCTTCACACAGACGGGCGAGTATATGCGGGTGGACTTTCCGGACAAAGAAGCGATCTCGCAGGAATTGCGCGTTCTGATGCGGTCGAGACATATTTATATTCTGTTCTCGGCGTTGATTCACATTGTGCTCGGCGTTTATTTGCGGATGAGCGGGTCGCGCTGGCAGCAGTTTGCTCAGTACATCGGCTCTGCGTTTCTGTTCATTTCGAGCGGCCTTCTAGTTTGGGCATTTGTTGAGGAAACATACACTGTCATGGGTTTTTCGGATCTCAGCCGCAACGGGATATATCTTTCTCTCGCTGGTGTCGTGCTGCAATTGCTCGGCGGTTTTAGGCAGAAACACGACCGGTAGGGAGTGTGCCCCAATTAGTCGTAAGTTTTGAGTCTTAAGTCGTGAGTCCAGTTCCGCAGGGTGAATTGAGTTAAAACGCAAGACCAAAGACTCAAAGGGCACACTCGCTACCGCTCGTGTTTCCGCCTGTTATACAATTAAATCGAATGAGCGCTTACGAAAGTTTATCAGAGACTCAACAGTTCGCCTGCCGTGTCATCGCCGACCACGCGCGGGCGACGGCGTTTGCAATTGCCGACGGTATTTTGCCCGGCAACGAGGGACGCAACTACGTGCTGCGCAAAATAATGCGCCGAGCCATCTATCACGGCCGCGAGCATCTTGGGTTGAAAGACGCATTCTTTTATAAAGTCTGCGATCTCGTGGTGGAGAATTTTTCCGCCGCATTTCCTGAGCTTGAAACACAACGCGATTTTATCGGCAAAATGGTGCGATTGGAGGAGAGTAGGTTTGGGAATACGGTCACGGTCGGGCTTGGAAAACTTAACGAACTGAATGTGTCGAAAGACACCCGAGACGAGGACCTGTTCGTTCAGATCGCGAAGCTCTACGACACTTTCGGCACGCCTCGCGATCTGATCCGCGTATTTCTGGAAGAAAAGGAAATTTCGTTCGACGAGGACGAGTATAACGCCAAATTCGACAACGCTTTACAGGAACTGCAAAAGCATTCGGGCATAGGCCAAACACAGCGAAAATCGGAGATAAGTCCGCTTTATGCGGAAGTTTTGGGCAAGGTCGGAGCGAATAAATTTCACGGTTATGAAACGACATCGCGTGAGGGATCAAAGGTCGTGGCGATCCTTGATGGCGACAAGCAGCTTGATGCACTCGGCGAGGGCGAGCAGGGCAGCGTCGTGCTGGACGAAACACCGTTCTACGCCGAGTCGGGCGGACAGGTTGGCGACACGGGAGTTCTTGTCGGCGTTCTTAGCTCCCCTCCTTACGAAGGAGGGGTGGCACTCGCTTCGGGTGACGGGGTGGTTCTTTCCGAGGCTGATCGAGGCCAACCCGACATGAATCCTGACGAGGTTGCAGAGAACCACCCCGCGTCTAAAGCCGCACCCCTCCTTCGGAAGGAGGGGAGCTTGATGCGGGCGACGGTTGCGGACACGTATTCGCCGGTGGCGGGATTGATAATCCACAAGGTAAAGATCGACAAAGGTTCGATCAAGGTTGGCGATATAGTGAACGCCTTTGTCGATGTCGAAAAGCGCGATGCGACGCGGCGAAATCATACGGCTACGCATCTTGTTCACGCGGCGTTGAAAGAGGTGCTTGGGACGCATGTAAAGCAGGCAGGTTCGGTCGTTGCGCCGAATTATTTGCGGTTTGATTTTACGCATTATCAGCCGATGAGCGAGGCGGAGATCCGCGAAGTCGAAGATCTCGTGAACCGCTATATCCTTCAGAATGAGCCGGTTACGACGAACATGATGGCGATCGAAGACGCAATGCGATCGGGCGCGGTCGCGATGTTCGGTGAAAAATACGGCTCGGAAGTACGCGTATTGAGTGTCGGCGACGGCAAGTTCTCGATGGAGCTTTGCGGCGGGACGCATGTTCGCGCGACGGGCGATATCGGCAGCTTTAAGATCACGTCCGACGAAGCTATCGCATCCGGTGTTCGACGCATCAGAGCAATTACCGGTTTCGACTCGTTCGAACGTTTCCGCGAGGACGAGCTATTGATCGGCCGCAGCCTTGATGTTTTGAAAACCCAACGCGATCAATTGCCGAATGCGATCGAAAAATTGCAGGATGAATTGAAACGAACGCGGCGTGAGATGGACGACCTGAAGCTGAAAATTGCAACCGGCACGATCGGCGGAGCGTCATCTAATGGAGACGAGGCCCGCGAGGTGTCAGGAGTAAAGGTGGTCGGCAAGATCGTCGAAGGGCTTGACGCAAGCGGGATGCGGCAGCTTTCAGACACGCTTTTGGCGAGACTAAAGTCGGGCGTCGTCGTTCTCGGCCGCAAAGACGAGGGAAAAGCAGGCGTTATCGTCCGCGTTTCCGATGATCTGAAAGACAAGGTCAAGGCCGGCAATGTTATCAAGGAAATTGTGCCGATCCTCGGCGGAAAAGGCGGCGGCCGCCCCGACATGGCCGAAGGCGGCGGCCCCGAAACAGAAAAGCTCGGCGAGGCGGTCGAGGCAAGTTACAAGGTAATTGAAACTTTTCTAACGGGTTAAAGCGTTTAATTAAAAGGTTCGCTCTTTGAACACCGGATTCCGACGCAACAAAGTT
>JADYZI010000275.1 GCA_020853255.1 Acidobacteriota bacterium | reverse complement strand
GCAATGCTAAAGGACGACGACAAATGCATCCGTTGCGGGCTGTGCGCGATACGCTGCCCGACTGACGCGATGACGATGGAGGTTTTCTACTATGAAGAAACAGAAGCCGCTCGATGAGATAAAAGCAGAGATCCTCGACGCTCAGGAAAATGATCCGGTCGTGGGCGGACCCGCAAAGAACGTCGAGCTTATAGGAACGTCATCGCGACGCGGGTTTCTAAAGACGCTCGGCATCTCGGCCGTGCTGGTCGCCCTCGGCGGGCAGCTTTTTGCGATGCTTCGGTCGCTTTTCCCAAATGTTCTATATGAGCCGCCGCAGAAATTTAAGGTCGGCACGCTCGATAAATTCACCGATGGCGGCACGTTTCTCGAAGACAAGCGGCTCTTTATTTTCCGTCAGCAAAATACGTTTCACGCGATCTCTGCCGCGTGTACGCATCTTGGCTGCACGGTAAAAATGGTCAAGCTTAATCAGCCGAAAAAGGTCACGGCCGGCGGCAAAGAGATCGACGAACAGGTCGAATTTCACTGCCCGTGCCACGGCTCGAAATATTACGGCGACGGCACCAATTACGCCGGCCCTGCACCTCGGCCGCTTGATTATTTCAACCTTGAAGTTTCGCCCGACGACGGCCAGTTGATCGTCGATATGGCAAAAAAGGTCGAACAGGATTATCGCCTGACGACCTAAACATTTTGTGTTCGCACCTGAAGAGAATATATGGCGACAGAAAACATATCCGCACCGCCTGCGAAACCGGGCACGAATTCGGGTTTCTTAAAAAAGTTCGCGTTCAAACCGGCTTGGGAAAAGCTCACATGGACCTGGCGGCCTGAAACTAAACGCGAGGCCGGAGACGCGATCGTTCGAAACTTCGTTCTCCACTGGTTCCCGGCAAAGGTCAGCCTGGAAAGCCTCTCGTGGGGCTATTCGTTCTGGCTCGGCACGATCTCGGCCGTACTGTTCCTGATCCTGACGATAACCGGCGGCGTTCTAATGTTTTTATACGTGCCGTCGGTCGAGCGTGCTTACCTATCGGTCAAAGACCTGGAGTTTTCGACAAGCTACGGCTGGTTTCTTCGCGGCCTGCATCGTATCGGCGCCCACCTGATGGTTGCCGTTGTGTTCCTGCACATGGTCCGCGTCTTTCTGACCGGAGCATTTAAGAACGGGCGAAAAGCTGTTGGCCAAAACCGCCCGCTCAACTGGATCATCGGCGTCGCGTTGCTGCTGATCACGCTGCTGCTCTCGTTCACGGGATATCTCTTGCCGTGGGACCAGTTGGCATATTGGGCGATCACGGTCGGCACAAACATCGCGAGTTCGGCTCCCGTATTTGGTGAACCGACGCGATTCATCCTGCTCGGCGGAACCACGATCGAACAGGCGACGCTGATCCGATTTTACGTACTTCACTGTTTCCTGCTTCCGCTTGCGACACTTTGGCTTGTCAGCTATCACATGTGGCGTGTGCGGAAAGACGGCGGGCTGGCGTGTGTCGAAAAGCGGTACGAAGAGGCGAAAAAAGAGGAACAGCCCGCGATCGCGAGCAAGACATATTCGCTGCTCGGAATTACCGGAGGGACAGCCGTTGATGTCCGCAATGTGATGGTCGATGACGAAAAGGACAAAGTGCCGTCGTCACCGTATCTGACCGTGCGGCTGGCCGTTGTAACGCTTGCGACCCTCGTTGCCTCGATCGTTCTGACGCTTGTCGTAAAAGCCCCGCTTGAAGAGGCGGCAAATCCGGCGGTTACACCAAATCCGGCGAAAGCTCCATGGTACTTCCTTTGGCTGCAGGAACTGGTCACGATCACGACCTTTACCGTCGGCGGATTCACTATAAACGGTGCGCTGATCGGCGGAATAATTCTGCCCGGCGTTCTCGTGCTCGCGGCCGTGCTCTGGCCTTACTTTGACAAATCGCCTGTCAGTTCGATCGGCCGGTGGTTCCCAAAAGAACGCAAATGGCAGAACAGGATATTTCTGCTGATCGTTGCCGCCATCCTGATCCTGACCTTTATCGGGACGTATATGCGCGGGCCGTTCTGGGAGATCTATATGCCGTGGCAGGAATGGGAGCAAACGCCGCGTAAATTCTGATAGAGAGCAAGGAGAGAGATAAGAAATGTTAAGCAAAGATGCCATCAAACTCTACGTTCTAGGACTTTCCCTGCTCGGATTGACGGCCTGGGTCTTCTTTCGCGAGAACCGAATGGATTGGACCGACTATCAGGCCGAATTCAAGGAATTCGTGACCGAGAAATTCGGTGCAGAACGTGCCGCCCAGATCCCAACGGGAATACAACAGATCTGGGTCAAAGACCTTGACCGTGTGGACCGCTGCATCACATGCCACCAGGCCGTCGAATGGAAAGGGCTGGAAACCGCGCCGGAGCCGTATCGGACACATCCGAAAGAGATCCTCGAAAAGCATCCACTCTCGGCGTACGGCTGCACCTCATGTCACGGCGGCCAGGGCTTTTCGACGATCCTGCCCGATGCTCACGGCAACGTCGAGCACTGGGAAGAACCGGTCCTCGGTGCCGAGGTTAGTGAAGCGTATCTGATCAAGAACTCCAAGGCCTTGATGGAAATGAACTGCAACTCATGCCATCGCTATGACCGCGAAACGAAGGGCATGGATTACATCAACACCGCGAAAAAGCTGGTGGAACAGAAAGACTGCAGAGCATGTCACACCATCAATGGCCGCGGCGGGATAATCGGGCCTGACCTTACATTCGAGGGCGAGAAACCGACCGAACAATTCGATTATGGCCGACTCACAGGACGCCACTCGGTATTTGCCTGGCAGGTCGCCCATTTCCAGAATCCAAAGATGGTCTCGCCGGACAGCGTGATGCCAAATTTCGGATTTTCGTCGCAAGACGCACAGGCCCTTGCCCTGCTAGTGATGAGCTGGCGGAAAGAGCCGATCCCGGCGAATTACATTTCGGGTGTTCAGCTACGCGATGTTCCCACGCAGGAAGAGATCGACAAAGAAAAGAAGATGCTTGAGGGCGAGGGAGCGTTCTTCGTTCAGAACAAATGCTTCATCTGCCATTCGGTCACATCGCTGGGCGTCGACTCAGCGGCCAAGATCGGCCCCGATCTATCTGATGCCGTCACTGACGTCCAAAGCCGGTTCGGCCGCACGCTCGACGATTTTCTGATGGAACCTACGGGAACCATGTCGGTAGTTTTAGCCACACAGATCCCGTTGACGACCGAACAGCGTCAGCAGGCGATCGCACTACTAAAAGTTGCCTATCAGCGAAAGCTGGAGCAGCAGATCAAAAATGCTTCTCCTTCCCCAACGCCAACGGGTAAGTAGAGGACATAAAGGAGAAAGATGAAAAACCTAATAAAAAAGCCCAAATTTTTGTGGATAGGTATTGGAGTAATTATTCTGGCTTCGCTGATGGTCATCGGCAGCTGCGGACGACGCACAGCGATCAAACAGGAACGAGGCGGCGCCGCCGAGGCAGCGACAATGACCTACGTTGCTCCTGGGGATATTGACGAGTATTACGTGTTCTACTCCGGGGGGCACTCAGGCAACGTCTATGTAGCGGGCATCCCGTCAATGCGGCATATTGCGACGATCCCGGTCTTTGCGAAGTATCCGGCGACCGGTTACGGTTTCGATAAAGAGACCAAGGAAATGCTTGGCGGTTTTGAATGGGGCGACGTACACCACCCGGCGCTTAGCGAAACCAAGGGCGATTATGACGGCCGCTGGCTTTTCGTGAACGACAACGGAAACAACCGCATCGCCCGCATCGATCTGCGTGACTTTAAGACAAAGCAGATCCTCGGCCCGGTGCCGAACGTTTCCGGCTTCCACGGCGGGGCGTTTGTCACGCCTAACAGCGAATATGTACTTGCCGCTTCCCGGTTCTCGATTCCGCTGCCCAAGAAAACTGCCGTTCCCGTTGAGGAATATGCCGCGAAATATAAGGGCGTCGTCTCCGGCATCTCGATCAAGCCTGATACCGGCGAAATGAGTGTTGGGTGGCAGATCGAAATGCCGCCGTATGCCTACGACCTTGGCGATGCAGGCAAAGGCCCAAGCGAAGGTTGGGCATTTTGGACAACGTACAACACCGAAAAAGCCATCGGCAAGCTTGAGGTCACGTCCACTCAACGCGAGCGTGACTACATCGTAGCCGTCAACTGGAAAGAGGTTGAAAAAGCTGTCCAGGCAGGCAAAACCAAAATAGTGGATGGCGTAGCCGTCGTCGATCCGGTCCAAACGCCGGGTCTGGTCTATCTGATCCCGTGCAGCAAGAGCCCGCATGGCGTCGATGTCAGCCCTGACGGAAAGTGGATCATCGGAAGCGGAAAGCTCCAATCGATCACGACGGCCTACAGCGTTGAAAAGATGCTGGCCGCGGTTCAGAACAAGAAGTTTTCGGGGGAAGAGGACGGCCTGCCGATCCTGGACTACGATTTCGTCAAGGAAGCCGAGGTTAACGTCGGCCTCGGGCCGCTGCACACACAGTTCGACAATCAGGGCTATGCCTACACGTCGCTGTTCGTTGAAAGCGCTGTCGCGAAATGGAAGCTCGGAACATGGGAGATCGCCGACAAGATCCCGATCACGTATAACATCGGACACCTTGCGACC
Organism: Acidobacteriota bacterium; assembly: GCA_020853255.1. Next base: position 2,710 of record JADYZI010000275.1, on the reverse strand, counting down.
GCCGAAGGCGATACGGTCGACCCCGACGGCAAGTACCTAATCGCGCTGAACAAACTTTCGCACGGCACACACCTGAACGTCGGCCCGTCTCAGCCGGAAAGCTCGCAACTGATCGGCATCGAGGGCGAGAAGATGAAGCTGCTGTACAACGCCTTCACCGAACCTGAGCCGCATTACGCCCAGATCATAAAGGCGGACAAGCTAAAACCGATCGAGGTTTATCCGAAGGAAGAGAATAAAAATCCCAATGCTATATGGGATATTAACGACGCCAAGATCGAAGCTGGCCCCGGCTCGGTGACGGTCAAGACGATTCTCGTTCGAAGTACGATCACTCCGACCGCGATCGAGGTAAACCAGGGCGATAAGGTCACTATCCACCTGACCAATATCGAACAAACAACAGACGAGCTTCACGGCTTTGGACTGTTGGAATACAACATAAACGTAGTGGTAGATCCGGGCGAGACCAAGACGATCGAGTTCGTGGCCGACAAGCCGGGCGTTTACGCCTATTACTGCACGAACTTCTGCTCGGCCTTGCACCAGGAGATGCAGGGGTATTTGGTTGTAAAGCCTAAATAACCGCGGATGACACGAAGCGGCGTGACCGGCATTAGCCTGATCGGCGATGGCTCGTCACGCTCGCTTCGTACGAGTTCTTATGTAAAGTGGGGGCGAAATGGCAGATCGATCCGAGCAAATTGTTGAGACTGAACCAAAATCTGATGGTTGGCTGACTCGATTTCTGAACAATAAATTTCTGTTTCTAGAGCAGCCTTTGCCGCCCGGCAGCCGCCTATTTGCGGTCATTGCCGCGCTGTCGCTGGTGATCGTGTTCTTTTTCCCACTGTGGAACATGACGTTCTTTTCCAATCAGTACACTGACGGGCTGACCCTGGACATATACGCATACCGGCTTGAAGGCGGAAAGACGCCAAACCGCGATGACCTGCGCGAGATAAACTCGCTGAACCATTACATCGGTATGCGTCCGCTACTTGAAAGCGACTTCGGTGAATTCACCTGGCTGCCCTTCGCGATCGGCGGCTTGATGCTCTTCGCCCTTCGTGCGGCGGTTCTTGGGAAAATGTCGAAGTTGGTCGATGTTTTTGTCGGATTCGTTTATTTCAGCTTGTACTCGTTCTGGAGCTTTTATTATCGGCTATACAGCTACGGACACAATCTCGATCCGACGGCGGCCATCAAGGTTCCGCCCTTCACGCCGCCGCTGTTTGGCGAACAAGAAGTCGGGAATTTTACGGTTTACAGCTACCCCGAATTGAGTTCGTATATTTTCTTTATCTACGGCTTCCTGCTTCTTGCGGCCATCTTATGGGCCTGGCGGGTGAACCGTAAGGTAGATGTGTGACCTTGGGAATGAGGTTCTGCTGCTTCAAGGTGCTGTTTTTCATCCTTCTCGCTGCTCTATCGGCAAGCGCCGAAGTGCTGACGGTTGGGCCGGATGCACAATTCAAAACTGTCAGCGAAGCGATCGCCTTTGCCGCCCAGGGTGACACGATAAGGGTTCAGAGCGGCACCTATCTCGAAAACCTGATCATTGAAAAGACCCTGACGATTGAAGGCATTGGAACGCCGACGATCAAGGGTACGGGAAAGGGCAGTGTTATCGAGATACGGGCCGCGAACTGCGCGATACGCGGACTTGGGATCGAAACCAGCGGCGGCAACCTTGTTGAGGAAGACGCCGGCATTCTTCTAATGTCGAGCGGCAATACGATCGAGGACAACCGGTTGAGCGATATTCTTTTCGGGATCTATCTGTATCAATCGGCGGACAACAAGATCCGGCGAAACCGGATCAACGGCCGCACCGAACTGGAGAGCGGCGAGCGCGGCGGCGGCCTTCATCTCTGGAATTCGCCGCGAAATCTTCTCGAAGATAACGTCGTCGAAGCGGCCCGCGACGGTATGTACATCCAGAACAGCCCTGCAAATGTCTTTCGCGGAAACCGGATCTACAACCTTCGCTACGGGCTGCATTTTATGAACTCGGACGACAATACGTTCGAGGAAAACGTGTTTTTCAACAACATTGCGGGTGCGGCGATAATGTACTCGCAGCGAATAGCCCTGCGGCGAAATGCATTCGTACACAATCGGGGATTTAGCTCGTTCGGAATTCTGTTTCAGGATTGCCGAAACTGCATAACGGAAGAGAACCTGGTGCTGGACAACGCCGTTGGCATCTTTATGGAGGCCGCAAAGGACTCGGTCTTTCGCCGGAATACGATCGCTGAGAACGATGTGGCGATGCAAATATTTGCAAGCTCTGATCAGAACACCTTTACGCAAAACAATTTCATCAACAACATCAGCCCGCTTCAGCTCATCGGCAAAGGCAGTTCGACAACTTGGCAGGATGAGAGCGGCGGCAACTATTGGGGCGACTACGACGGCTATGACTTTGACGCCGATGGCCTGGGCGACGTTCCGCATCGGATCCATAACATCTTCGAATATCTCGAAGGAAATTTTCCGCGTCTGCGGATCTATCTGAACAGCCCGGCCGCTCAGTCGATCGTTGTCGCTGAAAGGTCATTTCCGATATTGAAGGGCTCAAACGAGTTTGACCGGCTGCCGCTGATGAGCCCCGTAAAGGTCGAAACCGGCTTCGCACCGCCAACGGGCAGCGGTAAGGCAAAATGGATGCTGCTTGCGGTCTCGGCCGTGATGCTGGGATTTGCGG